>MVRP01000091.1 GCA_002067405.1 Syntrophorhabdaceae bacterium PtaU1.Bin034
TCAAATCCAAACCTTCTGAAAAAATCGTCACGATAGGTCAGTACAAAGAGCTTCCCGATGTTGAACTCCTTTGCTTCCTCCATGCACGCTTCCACGAGTTCTCTTCCCACGCCGCGGCGTCTGAGCGGCTCGAGCACGCAGAGAGATCGTATCTCGGCCAGGTTCTCCCAGCATATATGAAGGGCACATGCGCCTCCCACTTCGCCCGACTCCTGATCTACATACACAAAATAGTCCCGAATATTGTCATACAACTCGGCCAGCGACCGCGGAAGCATCTCCCCCCGGGCCGCGCATGAATTGACCAGCTGATGTATGCCTGCTATATCGCTAATCAGTGCTTTTCTGAGCATTCCTCAACATCTCCTCCGCCTGCTCCAGCGTCTTTGCGGTAATCGTGATTCCCCCGAGCATTCTTGCCACCTCTGCGGTCCGCTCCTGCCCGGCCAGTTCTTTGATCGAGGTACGGGTCGTCTCCTTTTCCTGATGCTTCTGCACGAGAAAATGGTGATCTCCGTAAGCGGCGATTTGAGGAAGGTGGGTGATGCAAATGATCTGATGTTTTTCCGAGAGCTCGCGGAGCCGCCTCCCCACAACCTCTGCGACCCTGCCGCCGATGCCTGCGTCAATTTCATCGAAGACAAAGGTTTTGTCCTCTTCGCCGCCCGTTATCTTCTTGATGGCCAGCATGATTCGCGACAGCTCGCCGCCGGACGCCACGCGTCTCAACGGCTTCAGGGGTTCGCCGGGATTGGTGCTCAGGAGAAACTCAACCTCGTCCCTGCCGTCCTCTCCGATCCAGCCTTTGTCTGCGATCGTCACCCGGAACTGCACGCCCTTCATCGAAAGAAACCGAAGCTCGTCAATCACACGTTTTTCAATGTCTGCAGCGCCCTTCTTCCTCGCCTGGGATAACCTGCCCGCCATCGCCTCAACCTCGCTTTCGAGCAATCCTTTTTCTTCTTCCAAGTCCTCAAGATCGGTCTTCAAATGGAGAAGGTCCTCAAGCCGCTTTCGGGCCCATTGCTCAAATTCCTTTATGCTCCCGTGGGTCTTTCCGTACTTCTCCTTCAGCCGCACAATGGACGAAAGGCGGTCCTCAAGCTCTTCCAGCTCGCCGGGCTCGTACTCGAGCGCTTTCTTATGGTCCCGAAGAGACGAGAGGATATCCTCGACATCAAGGGAGAGTCCTTCGATCCTCGACCTCGTTCTTTCTATCCATTCAATGGAGGCGAATGGCCTGAGCAGGGAGCCGAAAGCTGCAAGCGTCGCGTAGACCGACCGCTCGTCATCGTACAACCCCGCTTCGATGCTCTCTATGCTGTTCTTTATCTTTGCTGCATCTTTCAGCACCTTCAGCCTTTCCCTGACTTCCTCTTCTTCACCTTCCCTGATATTCTCTCTCTCGATCTCCTGGAGCTGATAAGTGAGGAGATCCATTTCCTTGCCCTGGTTCTCCGCTTCCTTTTTCTCCCGGTCCAGGTCCTCCGATACCTGGTGCAGCCTCCTCACCCGTTCGGCAAGGCGTTCCCGCTCCTCCTGAATCCCGAGGAAACGGTCGATCACGGAGATATACGTTTCTTTGCTCAGGAGCTGCTGCGATTCATTCTGCCCGTATACCTGGATCAAGGCGTCTCCCTGCTCTTCCAGTCTCTTCCCGGTCACCGGGCTGTCGTTGACAAACGCCCTCGCCCGGCCTTGGGCGCTGATGACTCTCTTCAGAATATACTCCTCTCCATCACGGAAACAATGGCCCACTATCTCCGCATGCTCCGATGAGGCACGGATAACATCGGCAGGGGCACGGGCGTTGAGCAACGAAGAGAGGGCATTGATAATGATCGATTTCCCTGCACCCGTTTCCCCGGTAATCACGTTGAGTCCTTCCTGAAATTCCACGTCCAGCTCATCGATGATAGCGAAGCCTTTTACCCGGAGAAATGCGAGCATTCCTACCTTTCACCCCACTTCAGCTTGTTCCGAAGCACCTCGAAATAGCTCTTTGAGGCGGATTTTATCAGGCTGACGCTGAAGTCGGATTTTTTCATCACCACTTCATCCATAAACTCCAGGGGAAAACCGACCTGGCCGTCCAGCGTCAGTATCACCCTCTCGTCGGGAGACAGAAGGCGCGCCCGGACAGTCACTTCTTTTGGCAGGATAATCGGGCGGTTCGTCAGCATGTGCGGGCAAATAGGCGTGAGCACGACATGTTCCAGCGAGGGGTACAGAATGGGGCCACCCGCCGACAGGGAGTAGCCGGTAGACCCCGTGGATGTGGAGACGATCAACCCATCGCCCCTGAACGTGGTCAGATATTCGTTGTCCACGTGAGTCTCGATGTCGATAATCCTCGCCAGGGCATCTTTCGTGATGACTGCATCGTTAAGAAGGGAAAGCCGGAAAATCTCCTCTTCCTTCCGCCTCACTGCAACGTCCAGCATTGAGCGAACCGAGGTCTCGTACTCTCCCTTGATTACCAGGGGCAACATTTCAGGAAGTTCTTCGAGGGAAATCTCGGTCAGAAAGCCGAGGCCTCCGAGATTAACGCCCAGAATGGGTATATCTCTGCCTTTGATCTGCCTCGCCACGGACAGCAGAGTGCCGTCACCGCCGAGCACGATTATCAAATCCGTATGGTCCGCGACATGCTCCAGCTCGAAGGCCTGCCCGTAGCCGATTCTCCCCGCTGATTCCTCGTCAAGCCATATGTTCACGGACTTCTCGCAATTCCGAATGATATCCTGAGCGACGATCAGGGCATCCTGTTTCTTTCTCTTGCACACGATATTAATGCTCTTCATTTGATGATTGGCTCTCCTCCGGCTGTCAGAGACGCTCGCGCAGACTTCACAGCAAGCCCCTTTCCTTGAAACTCGTATAACCCGCCCGCGTGACGATAATGTGGTCCAGCACCTCGATGCCCATGAGACGGCCTGCATCGGCCAGTCTCCTGGTGAGCATCATGTCGTCGTCCGACGGCTCCGGATCGTCCGAGGGGTGGTTGTGGACCAAGATGATCGATGAAGCGCTGTGGGCAAGGGCGTCCTTAAAGACCTCGCGAGGGTGCACGAGGCTTGCGTTCAAGGTTCCGATCGAAATTGTCGATATGCCGATGATCTTGTTCCTCGTATTGAGGAGGACAAGCTTAAAATGCTCCTTTGCCTTTTCGAGAATACTCTTTCTGATCGCTTTCACGAGCGTATGAGGGCTTGTTATGCGGTACTCCATGTCGTCGTCGGGCTCAAGGTCCTGGCGCCTTCCCAGTTCAAAGGCGGCGTGAATCTGGGCCGCTTTTGCAAGGCCGATGCCTCTGATCCGCGACAGCTCCTCTATGGTGGCCCGGCTCACCGCCTGAATGTTGCCGAATTGGGTCAAAAGCTCCTGGGCGACATTTATTGCCGATTTTCCGGGAATCCCCCTCCCGATGACCAGCGCGAGCAGTTCCTGGCTGGAAAGGGCCCCTGCCCCAAGGTTCTTCAATCGTTCCCGGGGCCTTTCCGCTTTGGGGAGATCATGAATGGTAAACGAATTGTTCATAGAATTGATGTAGGTATGCCCATTTTATGGACTTTGATGACGTGGTTGGCAAGATCGATAGCAAGCTCACACGCCCTCAAAATATTGAGCATAGCCGCGTCCTGAACCGTATAATCCGTGTCAAAACCTGCAGGATTTTTCCCATACTCTTCTCTCGCCCGCTCCACACAGCGCTGGATACTCTGTATCTTATTGATGATGATGTCGCTCACACTGAATAGGCCCTCCGTGTCCTGTAGAACTCTTCCAGAATAGACCGTCGCTCCTCATTCAGCTTCTGATAGAGCGAAATAGTTAATGTCTCGAACTGATCGACCGTCTCCTTGTCCACCAAAATAGATGAGCCTTCCGGTTCTCACAATCTGGAATTGAAAAACAGTGGACAGTAACCTCATATTCAGGAGATCAACCTCCTTCTCCAATGCCTCTTCGAGCTTGAAGCGGCATTCGGAGACCGCCATAGACCGCTCATTCTTTGCTGCACCATGGGGCAGCAGCACGCCGATATCCACGTCGCTATCAGGCCACTCATCAGCCGTCCGGTAAGATCCGAACAGATAGATTGCTTGAACAGAAGGATAATACTCAGTCACAATGGCATGAATGGTCTTTTCAGGACCGGTGTCAACGTTCATTAGGTGTTACCTCAAGAGCCGAATACGATTATGCGAAGCATGCCCGGAAGTTCTGGCTGTTCCTTCTGTTTTTCCGCATCCTCGCATATTCGCTTCCTTGCTTTCCGCTTTTCCAATTAAGCACTAGAATGATGTCCCGCAGGATGCTACATTTTATGCAGATAACGATGTGGCGTCAAGCAGCGTCTTCATTATTTCTTCCGCGGTCGTCCGGTTGAAGCCCTTGATGCCCGCGATGCCTTCCACGCCCGCAGCCTTCATCGCCTCCGTGGAAGGAAACTGCTGAAGCAGCAGCTTGAGCCTTTTCTTCCCCACACCTTTGATCTGTTCCAGCTCGGATGCCAGGTCCTCCCGCCTCTTCCACTTCTTGTGAGAGGTAACGGCGAACCGATGGGCTTCATCTCGCATCCTTACCACGTGCTTGAAGACAGGTGACGATTTCGGAAGGAGAAGAGGGTTTTTCCGCAAAGGCAGGTAGAGAAAATCTTCCATTCTCCGGCGTCTCTCGCCTTTGGCAATGCTCACCACGTCAACCGGATTAGCAAGACCCTTGAAGGCGCTGATCGCCGCAGCCAGCTGGGCCTTTCCGCCGTCGATGACGACCAGATCAGGCAAGGGGCCCAGGCGCTCACGCTCATCCCGGACCCGCCGCCTCAGCACCTCGGCCATCATGGCCACATCATCCTCGCTCGCTGCTTCCCGTATGTGAAAGACCCTGTAGGCATCCTTTTTCGGCTTGAAATCCTCGAACACCACCATGATCCCCGAAGGGTTCTTCCCGTGGGTATGAGAAATATCGTAGATCTCGATCCTTTTCGGCGGCTTCGAAAGGTGGAGCGCTTTTCTGAAGGCTTCGTCGAGGGAGACCGTCTCTATCTCGTGCAGGTTCTCTATGGCCAAGCGGATCATGTCCCCGCTCCCGGCGTCGGACGGCCCCTGGATCCGGACCCGCCCCTTCTTCTGTTCCTTTAGATACTGCTGAAGAACGGCCTTGTCACTGATTTCCTCCGAGAGCACGATCTCCTCGGGGATCGGCCTGGTACTGTAGTATTGAAAGAGGAAGGACGAAAGGGAGTCCTCCAGATTCGGGATGATGGTTTCCTTGAATGTCCTCTTCGAGATCAGCACCCCCCGTCTGAAGGTGAGCACTACCATCTTTAAGCGACCATCCTCGGCCAGGAATCCCCACACGTCCCTGTTGATGCCCATATGCTCATGTACATGCTGTTTCTCGACGAGGCGCTTGATGGCAAGATACTTCTCTTTCTTGGCTTTCGCCTCCTCGAAATTCCACGATCGGGATGCTTCCTCGATCTGCTGTTCGAGTTTCTTCAGCAGCTTCTCGTTCCTGCCTGCGAGGAAGTCAGCGATCTCCTCCACGATCGCCCGATAGGCCTTCTCGTCAATCTTATCAACACAGGGAGCAGGACACTTTTCGATATCACCGAGGATGCACGGTCTTGTCCTGCCTGAAAACACGGACTCCCTGCACCTCCTCATGGGATAGAGCGACTGTACCACCCTCAGAAGCTCCTTGGCGTCCTTGGCATGGGGATGGGGACCAAAATAGAGCGCCCCGTCATCCTTGATCGTCCTCGTGATGGTAAGTGCGGGAAACTTGTCCTGTATGCTCAGCTTCAGCGAAACGTAGGTCTTGTCGTCCTTGAGGATGATGTTGTACTTCGGCTGGTGTTCCTTGATGAGATTATTTTCGAGCAGAAAGGCCTCTTTTTCGTTGCCGGTCATGACAATCGATATATTGTCCACATGTCTCAGAAGCCTCTCCGTCTTGCTGTCTTTTTTCCCCTTCCTGAAATAGCTCCGCACCCTGTCTTTAATATTCCGCGCCTTTCCCACATAGAGGATCTCTTTCGCCTCGTCCTTAAAAAGGTAGACGCCGGGACTGTCCGGAAGATTTGTTATATATTCGTCGGTGATCATAGTAAACGTGGATGCGAACGTGCCGGGGAAGCGAGGAGGAAACGTGGGCAACCTCATCGCATCACCTGTTCTTACATCGCCAGTTCCATCTGCTCGAGCTTCATAAGTCTGTCCCTCAGTTGCGCCGCTTTCTCGAAATCCCACCTCTTTGCCGCCTGTTCTATATCCTTCCTCAGCTTCTTCACCATCTTCGACAGCTTCTTGGGATCCACGTGCTGCTCCTCAAGCTCGTCTGCGTCAACCGTGTAATAATCCTTTTCGTATATCGACGAGAGGAGATCGACAATGGACTTCTTGATGCCTTCAGGCGTTATACCATGGGTCTCGTTGTACTCCATCTGCGCCTTCCGTCTTCTGGCCGTCTCGTCGATAGTCCTCTGCATCGAATCGGTCACGCGGTCCGCAAACATGATGACCCTGCCGTTGATGTTTCGGGCTGCCCTGCCGCATGTCTGGATGAGCGAGGTGTCGGAGCGGAGAAAACCTTCCTTGTCGGCATCGAGAATGGCAACGAGCGAGACTTCGGGCAGGTCGAGACCTTCCCGTAAGAGGTTGACGCCGACAAGGACGTCGAATTTGCCGAGACGGAGATCACGCACAATGGCGACCCTTTCGAGGGTATCGACCTCCGAGTGAAGGTACTTTGCCTTTATTCCGGCATCCAGCAAGAAATCCGTGAGGTCCTCGGCAAACCGCTTGGTCAGCGTGGTGATGAGTATCCGCTCTTTTTTGCCGATGACCTTCTTCACCTCAGCAAGAAGGGCATCCACCTGGTTTCGGGCGGGCCTTACCTCGATCATGGGGTCCATGAGACCGGTGGGACGTATTATCTGCTCCACTACATGGCCTTTTGCCCGCGTCAGCTCGTATGTCGCCGGGGTGGCGGAGACGTAGACAACCTGGTTCACACGCTTCCCGAACTCATCAAAGGTCAGCGGACGGTTGTCAAGCGCCGAGGGAAGGCGGAACCCGAACTCGACGAGGGTCTCCTTCCTTGACCTGTCCCCCCGGTACATGCCCTGAATTTGCGGCACGGTCACGTGGCTTTCATCAATTACTATGAGGGCGTTCCGGGGGATGTAGTCCATGAGTGTGGGCGGCGCCTCCCCGGGCTTCCGTCCCGTCAGGTGGCGGGAATAGTTCTCGATGCCCTGGCAGTAGCCGATCTCCCGCAGCATTTCGAGATCGTACCTGGTCCTCGCCTCCAGCCGCTGGGCTTCGAGGAGCTTTCCGGCAGTCTTCAACTCCTTGAGACGGGCAGCCAGCTCCTCGTCGATCCCTGCCACCGCAGCATCGATCTTCTCTTTTGGTGTCACATAGTGGGTGGCAGGATATATAGTGCATCTCGTCAGCTTTTCCGTTGTTTTTCCCGTGAGAGGGTCAATGACGTATATGCCGCACACCCGGTCGTCATCGAGCACGATCCGGATCGCCCGCTCCTCTTCATAGGCCGGGAATACGTCTATATTCTCCCCGCGCAGCCGGAACCTGCCCCGGTAGAAATCGAGATCGTTCCGCTCGTACTGGCACTGTATAAGCTTGTCGAGGACCTGTTTGCGCTCTATCCTGTCACCCTGCTCGAGATAAATGAGCATGCCGTAGTAAGCTTCCGGAGAGCCGAGGCCGTAGATGCACGAGACGCTCGCAACGATCAGGACATCGTCCCTCTCGAAAAGGGCGTTGGTCGCCGACAGCCGCAGTTTGTCGATTTCTTCGTTAATGGATGCGTCCTTTTCGATGTACGTGTCCGTGGGCGGCACATATGCCTCCGGCTGATAGTAGTCATAATAGCTCACAAAGAAATGGACCGCGTTGTGGGGGAAGAGTGTCTTGAATTCCGTGTAGAGCTGCGCGGCAAGGGTTTTGTTGTGCGAGATGACGAGGGTCGGCCTCTGCAGCCGCTCGACCACATTCGCCACGGTAAAGGTCTTTCCCGAACCCGTAACGCCGAGCAGAACCTGATCGGATACCCCCTTTCGGGCATTCTCGACGAGCTTTTCGATTGCCTGGGGCTGATCGCCGGTCGGGGCATATTCGCTTACAATCTTGAATTCGTTCATGGCCTAATATTTTAATGCCCTTTACCACTCTTGTCAAAAGCCCGAAAACTGTGGGAAAATGTCATAAAAATGGCCTCGATTCTCCTTATTCATCTTGGCGGTCTCGGCGATGTTTGTCTGTCCGAATCAACATTCCTTTCGCTGAAGCGGCATTTCGGCAGGACCATGGAGGCTGTGGGAAACAAACGGGTGCTCGATCTGTTCGGCCGGTATTTCGCGCGCGTCCGTTCGATCGAGGAAAGGACCTGGGGCTACCTTTTCTCCGATTTCACAGACGGACCAAAATGGCGGGCCATAGTCTTTATCGGCAAAGACCTATCGGGTTCGATAAGAAAAAGGTTGCGCGAATTGACCGGGCGCGTGATCTTCATCGACATGTATCCGGGTGACAAGGCCGCCCATGCAGAAGAATACCAGCTCGAGCAGCTCGCCCTGCACGGAATAGCACCGTCCCGGATAGGTTTTTTCCCGAGAAACTCCGGCAGGGTGATCCTTTATCCCGAAAATGCCTATCAAAAAAAGAAATGGCCGGTCGACTGCTTTATCGAGGTTTACGAAGAGTTGAAAGCCCGGAAGGTGAACGCGCTGCTCATGCGGCCTCCTGATCTCGACCTCCGCATTACTACAGAGACCTATGCCTTTGAAAAGTTGAGCGACATCGTCTCTTTCTTCTCTGGCGGCGGCCTCTTCGTCTCGAACGATTCCGGTATGGCCCATTTCGCGGCAACGTGCAATCTTCGCACCCTTACCCTTTTCCGGGACACCGATCCCGCCATCTGGCGGCCAAAAGGTTCCCGTGTCATTGAATGCGGCCTTGATGCACCGCCAGCGCCCTCTGAAATCGTAAGCGTAATAATGTCAATTATCAGCGATAAGGGATAGCCGGAAAGGTACTGACGGTCTCAAGCGGGGGACGGCGGAACGGTCAGCGCTGCAGCAACTCGTGGGGCAGGCCGGTAAACCCGCGACGATTTTCGTCTTTCTGCTCCTCACGCGGGCCCTTTATCTTCTCCAGAAGCTTGAGGATGTCCTGTGCTTCCTTCGAGTTTATTCCATATTTCGCCACTGCTTTTTCAAGATTGATCCGGGCGGGGCCTTCTTTGCCCAATTCGAGGTAGTACCGGCCCAGGTACTCGTATCCTCCGGCCTCGTTCCCCTGCCTTCCTAAAACCATGCCCAACCTGTGATATACCTCGGGATAGGCCGCAGCATACGGCGTCACTTCCCTCAGTACCTCACCGGCCCTCACGAGGTTTCCCTGGCCTTCGTAAGCCTTCGCAAGAAGGAAGCGGCCTATGGGATGGGCCTCATTGCTCAAAAGATCGATTGCCTCTTTAAACTGATTGTTCTTTACGAGGATCTCGGCCAGAAACAATGGTTTATGCGGGGAATTCATGGTCTGAAGCACGGACACCGCCTGATTCGTATTCCCCTTCATCGAATAGACAAGTGCCGCCCCGTATATGTTTACCTGGTTCTTCGGGTCTTTTCGGTATTTGTTCAACCATATCTCTTCATTTTGGGCACCCAACGGTTTCCCCGTAATAGCTGTCCTTGCGACAATGAACGGAAAAAGTGAAACATCCACCTTTGTCTTCATCGGCGCCGCCGCCCGCTCGATTCTCATTATCCTGTCTTCGGAGTAGGGATGGGTGAGGAGATACTGGGGAATCATCTTCTCAAGGCCGGTGGTCCTCAGTTTCTTCAGGAATTCAGCAGTCCCCAGCCCGTTGTAGCCCGCCTTTTCGGCTGTCGTCAGACCGACCCTGTCCGCTTCTTCTTCAGCTTCCCGCGTATATTTCAGGGACATGGCCTGGCCTGCGCCCATCCCCGCCGCCATCACCGCGCTCCCTCCCGCTCCCGGCACGAGCATGCCGAGGAGCATAGTAGCAACCGTGCCCCAGTTGATAAATTTCTCTTTTTCCAGGCTTCGCGCAACGTGACGTCTTCCAACGTGAGCGAATTCATGGGAAAGCACGCCCGCTATTTCTTCCTCTTTGTCGCACTGCTCCAGGATCCCGGTAGTAATGAATACGTAGCCGCCGACCGTTGCAAAGGCATCCATCGTGGGGGAATCGATAACGGTGAGCTTGATCGGAAGCGGCAGGTCGGCTACGGCTTCCAGCCTGTTCTTGATGATCCCCATATAGATGGAGACGTAAGGATCCGAGTGCAACTTCGCGGAGCGGGCAATCTGTTGATACACTTCGTTGCCGTACTTCTTTTCTTCATCGAGCGTGAGAGCGAACAAATTGGAGGGGAAACAGAAGAGAAGGATTATAGCAATAAAATATCTGAACTTCATCAAACTCTTCTGGGCTTGCGTTTAGCCTTCTTCGCTTTCTTCAATTTCTTCTTGATCTCCGGTTTCTTTTCTTTCTTGATCTTGTACGAGGAGAGTTTTACTTTGCTTGTCTTGACTATAGTGGGTAGCGGCCCTTCGGGGGAGAGGGTGATACGGCTCGCCCGTGCGAGGGATATCTCTTTTTTCGAGGGGACATCGGTGTAGATATTCTGCAGTATATTGACCGCATCCCCCCACAGGTTCCGGCTCCCAAGCAGCGAGAGGATGTAAACCTTCCCCTCCTTCTCGAAGGCCCCCACATAGCAGTGTCTGGAAACCCTGGTAAAGCCGGTCTTGCCGCCGATTGAGGGCGCAAAACAGAAAAGGAGACGGTTGTGGTTCATATACTTCACGTCCGCATTGCCCCTGTTGAACAGGAAGTATTTCGTTCCCACGATCTCTTCGAATTTCTTGTTCTGGAGCGCATAACGAAAGATAAGGGCGAGGTCGTATGCGGACGATCGATGACCGGGAAGGTAGAGCCCGGACGCATTTTCAAAATTGCTGTCCCTTGCCCCTATCTCGCGGGCCTTTTCGTTCATCATGCGTGCAAACTCTTCTTCACTTCCCCCTATCGCAACAGCCAAAGAGTAGGCAGCATCATTTGCCGATTCCACCATGGCTCCCTTGATGAGATCAATTGCCTTGTAGGGTCTTCCCGGATGAAGACTCAATTTGGAAGCGGGGATGGAAAGCACTTTCTTTGTAGGCACGATGCTCTCGTGGTCATCGAGTCTTTCAAGGGCGAGGATGGTGGTCAGTACCTTGGTTGTGCTTGCCGGGGGCAACGCCCGGTGATAATCCTTTCCCGCTATCACATTGAAGGAGTCTTTTTCCACAAGGAGGTACGAATCGGCGGTGATTTCCGATGCAAGGACCGAAAATGGAAAGAGCACTAAAAGGAGGAATAATAATCGTCTCATAGTTCCTTTATATATCATGTCACCCGCTTTCGCAATATTTTTCCGGAAAAATAAGCAATTTCACGATCGGGCAGAAGTATATATGCAAAAAAACCATTTTTCAAGGAGCAAAAAAGAGGCAGCCGAAGACGGGCGGAAGCGAGATGAGGGGGAGTACTGCTGAAGCGGAGGGGCTGAGGGGCAATGGTGAACAAAGCATTTCTCCTCCGCTCCCTGTCTCCTCCGCTCCGCTGCATAGCAGGGGGGGCGCTGAGCCCCAATAATTGTCCCCCCGCCCTCTTTCACTTTTGCGGCCCATATAGTATCATTCTTGTATGAAACAGGTCGTCATAGGAACAGCGGGCCACATAGATCATGGAAAAACAGCGCTCATAAAAGCCCTTACGGGGATCGACTGTGACCGCCTCAAGGAGGAGAAGGAACGGGGTATCACGATCGAGCTGGGATTTGCCTATTACCGGTTTGGTGACGACATACTGGTAGGTATCGTAGATGTGCCCGGCCATGAGCGGTTCGTGAAACACATGGTCGCCGGCGCCTGGGGTATCGACATGGTGCTCTTTGTGGTCGCAGCCGACGAATCAGTCATGCCGCAAACCAGGGAACATATGGATATTTGCGAGCTTCTCGGCATCAGGCGGGGCATCGTTGCTATAACCAAGAAGGACCTCGCCGACGAAGATATGATCGAGCTGGTAAAAGAAGAGGTGGAAGACCTGATTAAAGGAAGGTTTCTCGAAGGAGCACCGATTATACCCGTCTCTGCCGTTACGGGGGAAAACATCGACGTCCTCAGGGCCGAGATAAAACAAAAGGCGACAGACACCGAAGAAAGGTCAAGATCAGGTATTTTCAGGCTCCCTGTAGACCGCGTTTTTACTATAAAAGGGTTCGGAACGATCGTTACCGGAACCTGCATCTCGGGAAGCGTACGGGTCGGCGAAGAGGTCGAAATCTATCCCACCGGAAAAAAGGCACGAGTGCGAAACGTTCAGGCGTATCATGAGGATGTGAAGGAGGCAGGCGCAGGCCAAAGGGTCGCGCTCAACCTTCAGGGAATCGAAAAACAGGACATAGAGAGGGGGGCCATCATCGGCACGCCCGGCACCCTTCTCCTGACGAGCCGTATCGATGCTTCCCTGAGATACCTCAAGCTGCCGTTCAAGGCCATCAAGAATAATGCTATCCTCCGCTTTCACGTGGCCACCACACAGGTCGAGGCCAGGCTTATACTCCTTGACCGCGCCTCGTTGGAGCCAGGGGACGAGGCCTTCGTGCAGTTCTCTTTCTCGCAGCCGATCGTCGTGCAACCGGGTGACCGCTTCATCTTGAGAGGGTCGTATGCAATACAGACGCTCGGAGGCGGCGTTGTCCTCGATATCGCTCCGGGAAAGCACAAGAGGCAATCGGCGGACCTTGGTCGAACCCATGAGCTGCTGCAAAGCGGCACCTTGAGGCAAAGGGCGGAATACCACATGGAAAAAGGCGGATACCGTGGTGTGAGCAGGCAGTATTTGGCCGCTCTGCTGGGCCTCAATCAGGACGCTATCGAGAAGTTTGCCTCGGAGCTGACGAACGAGGGAAGGGTGAGATCGATCGGGAAAATACTTCTCCCCGAAGAACGCTTTCAGGCATACAAACAGCTCCTCAAGTCGCTGCTCCGGGATTTTCACGAGAAGAACCCGCTGAAGATCGGGATCTCACGGGAAGAGCTGAGAACGCGGCTTCCGGAGGTCGATCCGCAGATTTTCCAAATGACCCTTGAGGATGTGGTAAGAGAGGGCGGCGCAGAGATAGAAAAAGACAGAGTGGGGTTACCGAGGGCCTTTCAAAAGCCCGATCAATCAGTGCAAAAGCTGGAAGACGACATCATGCGAATCCTGGATGCGAGCGGACTTACTCCTCCCGGCATGGGAGAGATTGCAGGACAGTTGGGCATCAAGGAGGGCAGCCTGAGGGATGTTCTGGGAAGACTCGTCTACCAGGGGAAGGTAGTGAAGATAAAGGGCGACATGTATTTCAGCGGCCGTCATATAGAAGAGTTCAAAAAAACGGTGAGGGAGCGCCTGATCCAAAAAAAGGAGATGCTTCCCGCTGACTTTAAAGCGCTCACGGGTTTATCCCGAAAGTATATGATCCCTCTCCTTGAACATCTTGACGAGATTAAGCTGACCATCAGGACGGGAGACAAGCGGGTGCTGCGGAGCGGATCCTAGGCATTCTGCCTCAGTGTTCGGGATTTAAGCCCTAACCTCTAATTCTCTTGATAAGGTTTCGGAAGAAGGATTCGTCATCATCCTTCTTTTCGGGCCGTTTCCCTGCATCAACGAACGGCAGGCTTTCGTTATCTCCTTTTCCCGACATTGCGTGAATTGCCTTGGATACTTCCTTGAACCCGATCCTTCTTGCGTGATACGCCGAGCCTATGAGGAGCGACAGATCGCAGAGGGCCACGATCGTCCGCGGCAGCCCATGCGAGAAATCCTGCACTATCTCAAGCGCCTCTTTCGAAAAGACCTCCCTGTCTTCGTCAAAACCTGCCTTGTTCAGCCTGAATGAAACGAGGTCTCTTGTTTCCTGGAATTTCAGCCGACGGAGGTAGTACTTCACCGGGAGCCGCTGCCAGAATTCAGGTATGCCTCTCAGCAGGTCCCAGAGAGGTTTCTGGCCGGAAAGGATCATGGTAAAAAGGTATTCCCCTTCGTGGGTAAGGTTGAGCAGCATTCGCAGGTCCTGGAGCACCTCGATCCGGTCATGGAGCATGTGCGCTTCGTCCACGATAATGACCGCCTTCCCGCCGGCTATCTTGAGTTGTGTCAACTGTTCCTTGAGCTTGACGAGATTGAGGAATTTGTCGCCCTGGGGCTCCATGCCCAACAGGCTGCTGCTTATCTGCGACATAAGTTGGGCCACGGTGAGGGTCGGATGATCAATAAAGGCGTAACGAAAATTTTCGCCGAAACCCCATTGCATCTCGCTGATAAGCCTGAGAAGTATCGTGGTTTTGCCCAGCCCTGCTTCTTCCGACACGAGCAGGGCACCCCCCTTGTTCGTGTTGACGGCGTAGAGCAGCCGCTCGAAACACTCATAGTACTGGCCCCCTAGGTACATCATCTCGTTATCCGGCGCGAGGTGAAAGGGGTCTTTCTTCAATCCCCAGTAATCGAGGTATTCCTTACTCAT
>MVRP01000092.1 GCA_002067405.1 Syntrophorhabdaceae bacterium PtaU1.Bin034
TCGTTCTCCATCGAAGCCAAAAAGATCGGGGTAGTCAGCCAGACCACGCTAGACCAGGAGACACTTGCAGACATAGTAAAATCACTGGCTGAGAGCGCGGGGGAACTGAGAGTTTACAACACCATTTGTGAGAGCACAAATATCAGACGTTCGGAGGCTGTCGACTTGGCCAAAAGGGTTGAAGCCATGGTCGTAGTGGGCGGCAAGAACAGCTCCAACACAACAAAGTTGTACAACACCGTGAAGAAGATTCAGCCACGAAGCTATCATGTAGAGACGGAAGATGAAGTTCAGCCGGAGTGGTTTACCGGTCTAAAAAGAGTCGGCATAGCAGGGGGAGCTTCAACCCCTGATATGATAATCGATAAAGTGGAGAGGCGTGTAAATAATTTTTAGGGGGAATGCATGGTAGAGACGGTCGATACCAGCACACAAAAAGATAAAACAATAGAAGAGGAGATGAAAGAACTCTATGAAACCTCTATGAGGAACCTTCAGGAAGGGAACATCATAAAGGGCAGAGTGATCGATATAAACGGTGATACGGTTATCGTCGATGTGGGGCTCAAGTCCGAGGGCAAGGTTTCCATGAGCGAGTTCCTCGACAAATCCGGAACGCCCACGGTGAGTGTCGGTGACGAGGTGGAGGTCATGGTAGTGGGGAGGGAGATCAAGGACGGTCTTCTCTCGCTTTCCAAACAGCGGGTAGACGGTATCAAGATCTGGCACAGCATAGATAAGGCGTTGGAAGAAGGTACCCCCGTTGAAGGGCCGGTCGTCTCGGAGGTGAAGGGCGGTTTTATTGTTGACATTGGAGTGAGCGCATTTCTTCCCATATCCCAGGTAGATGTTAAGCCGGTGAAGAACCCGGCGTCCTTCATAGGCCGCAATCTGAAATACAAGGTGATCAAGGTCAACCAGAAAAAGGCAAACGTAATCGTCTCCCGGCGTATGTTGATCGAAGAGGAAAAAGAGCGGAAGAGAGCTGAATTCTGGAAGAACGTGAAGGAAGGACAGGTCATTTACGGATTTGTGAAGAGCATTACCGATTACGGTGCATTTATAGATCTCGGCGGCGTTGACGGCTTTCTCTATGTCAACGATATCACCTGGGGCAGGATCACCCACCCGAAAGAATACCTCAAGCTCGGCGATGAAGTGAAAGTGAAGATAATGAACGTCGACTTCGAGAAGCACAAGGTGTCGGTGAGCATAAAGGACCTGAAGGGCGACCCGTGGGCGCGCATCGACGAGAAATACCCGGTCGGCTCAAAGGTTAAGGGAAAGGTCGTGGGCGTTGTGGAATACGGGGCTTTTGTGGAGCTTGAGCCGGGCCTCGAAGGCCTTCTCCATGTGAGCGAAATGAGCTGGGACAAGAAGATGAGGAACCCCGCCAAGCTTGTGGCTAAAGGCGATATGCTCGAGCTTCAGGTGCTCGATATCGATAAAGAAAAGAAGAGGATATCTTTGGGCCTCAAGCAACTGAGACCCGATCCCTGGAAAGAGCTTGCGGAGAAATATCCATCCGGGTCGGTGGTGAAGGGCAAGGTCAAGAATTTCACCGATTTCGGTCTTTTTGTGGGCATGGAGGACGGAATAGACGGACTGGTCCATATCTCCGAGATTTCCTGGTCCCGCAGAAAGAACATGGTAGCCGAGAGCTACAAGAAGGGAACGCAGGTCGATGCACTGGTCCTTAATATCGACCCTGAACACAAGAAGTTTTCGCTGAGCATAAAGAGACTGAGGGAAGATCCCTGGAAGGGTTTGCCCGAGCGTTACCGGGTGGGTGATACGGTCGAGGGTTACGTCACGAGTATCACCGATTTCGGTGTCTTTGTGGAGATCGAGGAGGGGATAGAAGGCCTTATTCATCTCTCGGAGATCGACAACGGGAAAGGAAAGCACCCGTCGGAACTATTCAGTATCGACGACGTGGTGAAAGCCATGGTTATCAACGTGGATGAGAGGGAAAAGAGGATAGGACTTTCAACAAAAGCCTTGAAAAAGGCGGAGGAGAAGAAAGAGGTTGATTCGTTCTCCAGGGAGGAGACCCGTGCCTTTTCTACCCTTGGCGACTTGCTTGAACCTGCGATGAAAAAGGACAGCAAAGACAGGGAAGCCTAGACCGGAGGTTATCATGCCTTTAAAAAAAGAGTTGCTTGACATTCTCTGCTGCCCGAAGTGCAAGGGAGATATCGAACTGGCCAATTCGGGAGACGGGTTGATCTGCAATCAATGCAAGCTGCTGTATCCCATAAAAGATGATATCCCCATAATGCTCATCGATGAGGCTATCCCCATAAAGAAGTAGCTTCCCGCAGTGGGCGATTTTCTGCTTATCTCTTTAACAAAAACCTTTCAGCAAGTCCTTCGCGTGCTTCCTGAAAGGTTTTGCTGTCTGAAAGGCGTTGCCTTGGGCAGGCTCGGCTATGTTCTCCTTGGCAAGAGGCGCCGCGTTGCAATCGAGAACGCCCGGAGGATTTCGCCCGGGATTTCGCGATCCGAGGCAAAGGCAACAGCCCGTCAGTGCTTTGAAAATCTTGGTGTTAATTTCCTTGAAAGCCTTCTCTTCCCTTACATAAAAAAGGAAGAGTACAGCCAAAGGTTCCGGTTGGAAACGCGGGGCAACGTGGAGGGCCTGCTCAAGGCAAACAGAGGCGCCCTTGCCCTCGGGTTTCACTATTCCAATTGGGAAATAACAGGCATTGCTTCATTCCTGCTTGGCCGGGAAATCATTGCCCTTGCCAGGCCGCTAAAGGGCCATGCCCGTTTGAATCGATTTCTCAACTCACTTCGCGGTTCAACGGGCCTCACCATTATCCCGAACAAGGATACCGCGCGGGATGTGCTGCGGCTGCTCCAGGAAAATCGGATAGTGGCCTTTCTCGGGGACCAGAGGGAGAAACGGTCAAAGGGTGTGTGGGTGGACCTTTTTGGGCAAAAGGTGCCGACTTCAAAAGGCATCGTAATGATCGCAATGAAGACCGGTGCACCTGTTATCCCCATCTATGCCCGCCGGGATGGGTTTCTACGTTATACCATAGTCTACAACGAGCCTATAGACATCGAGAGAAAGGGCGCTCCCATGGATGAGCTTATCGCCAGGAACGCGAGAAGAATAAACGCGTTTCTGGAAGGAATCGTAGCTGAAAATCCTTCGGAATGGTTCCTCGTCCACCGTCGCTTCGGGCGCGACACATAATATCGGGGCTAAAAAAAGCGGTAGCAGCAGCCGGATTTCACTTGAGGAAAAACTGATGGGGCAGCCTCCCTATAAGCCTTGGCTATTCCTTCGACCGTCTGCTTGGCATAAAAGCGAAGGGGATAGTGATTTCCCCCGCCCCCCCCAGACATCAGCTTTCGGCCAGTCTCCGCGCAACCTCCTCGTACTTCTCGTAGCCGCCGTGTCCCATCTCCTTGAGCTCGATCTTCCTGAACACCTCTATCAGGGCTCGCTGATCATCCGTGGTGAGGATCCGATCCGTGAGCGTATAGAGCGATTGGTCTTCCTTCACGATATGGTCCTGGATAAGGGTGACATAGCCCAAAAGATTCTTCTCTATGGCGTCAAAATCAGGCAGCATCCCTTCAGCCTTCACGCGGGACAGGCTCTCCACGGTTGCCTTCAGCCTTCTCCTCTCCTCTTCGTGTTCCTGAAGCAGCACGGTAACAAGGGACAACACCGCCTCTTTGTCGCGGTCCGTCATCTTCTTGAAGTAATGCTTTTCTTCTTTCGTGTGATGACACCTGTCAATGAAATTGATGAAAAAATCTATCATTTCCGCCATGTACGGCCGATCTACCCTTCCCGCAGCCTTCCATTCGGCTATTTTTCGCTCAGCCGCTCCCAGCACCATCAATATTGTTTTATGCTCGTGTTTAAGCTCGTCTGCCGGTGACATATACTTCTCCTCCTACCTCGTTCAAAATTGGACATCCAGCGTCCACTTAAAAGGATGCCTGTCTTTCGCCTGCTGCCGATCTCTCACTTGCTTATAGAAGTCTCCACCTCATCATCGTATACCGTAAAAACCGTTTCCCGCAAATCCCTCGAATACGGTGTCTGTACCGTACAGGAAACCCTGTAATTGCCCTTCTCCGAATACGGAGGCAGGTAGAGTGGCACACTCGACCGGTACGTCCCTCCCTTTCTTTCCGTTTCGATCCGGGAGCTCTCCCATATCTTGTTCTTGAACCATGTCTCGAGGGTTTCAGTTACTTTTACGGGCTTATCGGAATGGGTCAAAACCGCATAGGTCAACATTACTATGACGTGCTGACCTGCCCTGGCTGTTCTGGGCCTTACTTCGGCCGTTTCGATTCTGGCTGTTGTCCCGTGGTCATAGAAATACCCGAAGACCTTATTCGTCTCGTCCCGAGACCTGATTGAGACCGTTTTAGGGCCCACCCTGGGAGTGGCAATGCCTGACCGGTCACTCGGCAATATCGGCTTGCGACCGGCTTCCTCCGAAACCGGCACGGCCGGCCGTTCTCTGCTCATCAGCGCACACGAAACGAAAACAAACACGAGGACAGGCAGCATAACCAGAACCAGAAGCCCCTTCACTGGTCCCTTCATTGCCTTGCCCCGTAAAGAACCGACTCCATGAACCAGCCTGCGCGATGCAGGTATCCCCGTGTTTTCTCTTCCCCTTCCATTGTCCTTGCCATATCTACGCCGGAGAGCCTGGCGTAAATCCGCAAGAACAATGCCTTCTCCATTCTGCCCACGGCCAGTTGACCCCGTCTCTCCATTTTTTCGACAAATCGGCCCAGTCTCCGGAACATACGCCTCATGTCCCCGGGGCTAATAGTTTTCCTGCGGGCCCTGTCAAAGTCAAGCAAGATCAATTCGTTTTCTCTCGTTACGAGCACATTTCTCAGGTGGAGGTCAGGGTGATACACGCCCTCTTTTTCAAGCTGCCACATGAGGCGAGCGAGCTTCCGCACTATCCTCAGCCTCTGTCTCCTTCCCGATTGTTGCAGATATTCGAGAAAACTGATCGTATCTTCCTCAAACACGGTAACAAGGTATAATCTCCTGAAAAAAGGCAGTTTTTCAACAATCCCGGCAAAGGGGACAACGACCGGGAACCCTTTGTCCCGAAGATAGACAAGGATCTCCGCTTCGGCAGTTACCCGTCCCTGATTCAAGAACAGGTCCCTGGTAAGAGCCCTGAAAAGGCCGCCGTGCAGGTATTTCCGCACAGCCAACCTGAGCCCCCTCGTCTCGATCAGCCTTATTCCCCCTCTTCCCTTACCCGCGACTATCGGAGAATCGGAAAGCCGTCGCACCAGGGAGGCGGGATCCACAAAAAACGAATAATAGAAGAGGGTGAACCTCCTCCACTGCTTTTTGATGACGGCCATTTCAGCTACAGTCTAACTAATCCGGGTCATTTTTTCCATCAGACCGGAAAGTGGGAAAAGTGAAAGACGATTTCTGTTGACAGGCCGCCGGTTCCTGTGGGAAAAAGAATGCGGCTGCAACTCGGAGAATATCAAAAGAGGTTTTGATCCAATGGCTTACAAGCTTCCTTCTGCCGATGCATATTACCCCCGTCCTAACCGGGCCAACCACAAACCCAACCTTGACCTGTCTCCGGACAAGGAGTATCAGGATATCGGCTGGAGCGGCGGCAAGCTGAGCGACGGACGCCCTTTTCGGGTAGAATATTGGTGCTGGGAAGGGGTTTCGGTCCTCACTTACTTCATGTCGACAAAAGGCATCGAAAACGCAACGGACAACTATTTCAGAGAACTCCTGGTCGATGAAGGCCTGCTCACCTTTGCGAAACAACCTACATTAAGGGCGAAAAAGGTCAAGGACGCATCCGGAAACGAGATGTGGTCGATAAACGTTGCGGTAGGCGATTATGATGAGCTCTTCGTGAAAGAGACGCTTTTCATCAGGCATTACAGGCAGCTGGAATAGATCGAGGATCGAGGCGTAGCTCCCGGGGAAGACCTCTTTTTTGTTTGGCCCTGAAAAGGAGGGTCGGGTAACGGGTCGCCTTCCCTACACTGTATCCAAGCACAAGGAAAGAATGCCGGCCGTGGATGATTATGACATCCCTCGCTTCGAGCATGATCTCCCACGTGTTCTTCCGGTCTTTGACCGATGAATTCGTTCACACGAACTCAAAAACCGCTTTACGGTACGCCGGCGAGCCGAAAGCCCGTGAGAGCGGACAGGTAGTTTTCCCTTGCCTTCAGGCTTCCTTCAAGGGTGCGCATCTCTTTGATTTTTCTTGACTTTGTCCGCTTTTCGAATTAAATACTATGCGGACAAAGTCATACCTTAGTTCACACATCATGAGTCCGGCTCCATTGCGACGCTGCATACAACAGGTCGCAGGGGCATAATAGTTTCATCAAAAATTTATCGCTTCAAGAGGAGGTTGTGCATGCGCAGGAACCACTTATCGGTTGTTCTGGCCGGCAGCGGAATTTTCGCACTACTTATTATTGTTTTCCTGATTGCTTTTCTGCCCTTTACGGTAAATGCAGCAGGAGCGCCGAAGGGAGCCAAGGCCATCTTCGACAGTGGAGAGGGCTCGACGGTGAGAATGTCTTCAGGCCCTGCAACTCCGGCCCCTACAACAACTGCCAGAGCGCCCCAGACAGAGAAATACGTAGGCATCTCCTACAAGCTCGCGTTGGTCAAACCAAACGGGGATTTTACCATTGTTCCCAAGAGCCATACCTTCAGGTCGGGTGACAGGGTGCGTCTCCTGGTCAGGACAAATAAGCCCGGCTACCTCACGATCATGAATGTCGGCCCTTCAGGGAACACGACCGTGCTTTTTAACGATGTAATCGAGGCCCGTACGATTTATGAAATTCCGCGAAACACGAATTTCAAGTTCGTGGGTGCGCCGGGAACGGAGAAAGTCCTGATCATGCTCTCGGCAAATCCGAATCCCATGGGTGCTCCCGCAACGACGACAACGGTCGCTCAGGCTCTGCCCGCACAGTTGCCGCCGCCGTCCGAAGGTGCTCCACTGCCCCCGACTTCGGCTCCTCTTCCTCCTCCCCCCACTCCTGTTGCCGACGCAGGGAGTAGTCTTCCTCCGCCTCCTCCCATGATGCTTGCCTCTCTCGAGGGTTCAAAGGACATTGTGCTCGAAGACGACATGAAGACGGGCTATGCGGTTATTTCGCCGAAAAGCGGCTGGAAGCCGGCGAAGAAAGGCACCAAGGACATTGTGCTCGAATCGGCAGGCGGCGAAAACTACGGAGTAGTCCCTGTATCCGTCATGGAAGACGGCGGCATTCTCACGCTCGACGTCAAGTTAAAACACAGATAGGAGGCCGTTTCATGAGACTCGTTCACGCAAAAGCAGTATGCCTGTCACTCGTTGCCCTTTTTCTCTTTTCCTCATGCGCATCAATGTTGCCGGATCCCAATACCATTACGACCGAAGAGGAACGGATCGCGGCGAGAAATAAATGTATGGTCATGTACACCGGCGCAGGTGCAGTCGGCGGCGCTCTTATCGGCGGGCTGATAGGCGGCGACTGGAAAAGCGCCGGCATCGGTGCTGCGGCAGGCGGTGCAATCGGCTTTGCCTACGCGTGGGGCAAATGCCTCTCTCTCTACTCTACCCTGAAAAGTCAGCCGGCGGCGAATTATGCGCAGACCGTGCAGCAGACGAACTACAAGCCTTCCCAGGGTAATGTCACGAAGATACAGAATTTCACCTTAACACCGGTAGGCGTGCAGCCGGGCGGCGCTGTCAAAATGAACGGTTCTTATTATGTTCTTGCACCCGAGGGCGCAAAAGAGATGAAGGTCACGGAGACAAGGGTGGTGAAATTCTATGATCCTTCAAAAAGGCAATGGGTTGATCTTGGCCAAGTGGACCAGGAAATAACGGCTGCGCCGGGACAGAGGAAGGCAGACGGCAATTTCGATATCCCGAAAGACGTGCCCGAGGGCCAGTACAAAATAGCTTTCAAGGTAGCTGCAGAGGGCAAAGAGGATGTCGTTGAAAGGGATTTGACGGTGAAAAAAGGGCTGGCAATGGGTCAGATAACAATCGCCTCGATGACCCCCGGTTACCTTTACAGATAGATAACGCAGGAGAGGTAGCCGATGAAGAAGACATTCGGTTGGCTGGCCGTTGTTCTGCTCATCGTGATGGCCGCAGCGGGCTTCGTGTCTGCCACGCCTGCTCCCGTGACCGATGAGCATATAAATCACATCAACCGCTTATTCGGACAGTCCTCCATTACCGGGGGTTACGTTGAGTTTGACCGGTACGGACGCCTGCAGCTGAAGGGCGAGTACGCGGATGAAAGGCAGGTCGACGCGGCTTTCTCGATCGCCCAGCAGGTGGTGGGTGTCAAATGGGTATCGCCGGTCACGCCCGAAAATATAAAAGTCAAAGAATGGGAAAAGAAGATCGGAGGGCTGTTCCAAAGGGCCGGTATTGTCTCTCCGGAGTCGATACCCGGTGCGCCGGGTCCCGTCCGCAACCGCTACGCACTCGTCGTGGGCGTGGGGCAGTTCAAGTTCGGCATCACCCCACTGCAGTATACGGTGCGGGATGCGACAAGCTTCTACCACTTCCTGTCCGACCCGAACAGGGCGGGGTTCCCGAGGAACAACATTTATTTTCTTACCGATCAGAATGCCACCCGTCAGAATATCGCCCGGTGCCTTGATGCGATCAGGAACGCAGCGGGGGCCGATGACCTTGTCGTGATCTACATGAGCAGCCACGGCACCCCTCCCGACAAGTTCGGCGGTGTCCATGTCGTCTCCTACGATACGGAAGTAAAACCGAGGGAACGGGTCTGGCACACAGCGGTGACCGAGACCATGCTCAAGGAATTCGTGGAGAGTCTCAGGGCGAAAAGGCTCGTCATGGTTCTCGATACCTGCTACAGCAACGGGGCGTACCGGGGTATCCCGGGCTTTCTCCCCCCCGGCGGCAAGAGCCTCGGTGTTGATACGGACGACGAGGGTTACGGCCTGTCAAAGGCGTATGGGAAGAGGGTCTTCGGCGCGAAGGATATCGTGCTGGAAGACGAGCCGAAGCCTAAGGTTGCGGGCCGGGCGAAAAGTATGGACAACCAGGACGGGTACGGAAAAGTCCTGATCGGCGCAAGCAGCGCCGGCGAAAAATCGTGGGAGTCCGATACGCTCAAGAACAGCGTTTTCACGTACTATTTCGTTGATGGGCTTCAGAGGCATCAGGGTTCGGTAAAGGATGCCTTCTTCTACGCGAAGCCTCTCGTCGACAGGAGGGTGAAACAGGAGAAAGGGGTGGAAATCAGCCAGACACCACAGGCACAGGCCACCAATCAGGACTGGAATATGCGTTTTATGAAAAGATGATCACGTTCCTTAATTAAAGGAGGAGAATTTCATGAAAAAAGAGTTTTTTGTTTTGTCTTTAGCCGCGGTGCTTGTGTGCGGCGCCTTTTACGGCTGTCAGCAGCAGCCCCAGGCCCCGGCTCCAGCCCCTGCACCTCCACCGCAGGCTGCCCCCGCTCCTGCACCCACGGCTGCCCAGCCTCCCGCGGCAGCACCGGCGGCCGGTGAACCAAGTCAGGATGTGAAGGCGCATCTGAAACAGGGTATGTCTTATGTAAGCGTTGCAAAAAGCTCCGGTTCACCCGCAGCTTTCAACGAGAATATCGGGAATGCAATAAACGAGTTTTCGAATGCAATCAATAAGGACGCCGGCTACGCAGAGGCGTATTCGAACCGGGCGGTCGCCTACATGCTCCAGAAGAAGTACAACAAGGCCCTGGACGACCTGAAAAAGGCCAAAGAGCTGAAGCCCGAGAGTGCATCGATCCGCTACAACCTTGCCTCGGTCCATTCTCTTATGGGTGACGTCGATTACGGTCTGGACGAGCTGGATGAGGCCCTCGCGAAGGGCTTCAATGATTATGATTCGCTCAGGAGAGACCCTGACATCAATAACCTGAGGAAACACAAAGAGTACCAGAAGATCCTGGAGAAGTATAAAGTCTTCATCGTGAAATAGGGAGTCTGGCCCAAGCCACGTTTACAGACTTTTCAGAGAGGGTGATGCGAGGCCATGTTTCTTGTGGTCTCGCATTTTTTTGATCGTTTCTGCACCGCGAGAGGGAAGAGCTACCGGGTATCATCTTGCCGAGTTTGAAAAAGAGGAGTTACACCCTTGTTCCAAGGAGATAATGCATGAACAGCCGTTCTTATCCCGCCTTACGTTTCACCGTTTCGCTTGCTTTTGTCTTTCTATTCTCCATTCTCGCGCCCTTCGTTCACGCGCAGGAGGCGAGTGTCGCGGAGAAGGTGGTCAATCGCTTTCTCGCTACCGGCCAAGTGAGTCAACGCGATCTCCTTCTGCTGATGTCCCAGCCGAAAGAGTTCCTCAGATATCAGCAGGCGCTTAAGGCCGCGGCGCCGGAACTCGAACATATGGCCCTCGGCATAAGAAGGGTCGTGTTCCAGAATGCGCTCGAGCGGCTTGCGGCAAAGGCAGCAAAGGAAGGAACGGTGGTCCAGGCCGTTATCGCGCTCGGTTCATGGGCAGACGCACTGAACGCGGGGGATATGGACATCATCGTCACAGGCGGTCAGCCGGCGGCCAAGGAGTTCAACCAGCTTCTCCATGAGGAGGTAGAACGGATTTTCCGACAGGAAGGGGATGACGTCTGCCGGGAAGCCTTCTCCAAAGGCGCCCGCTTTACCCTGGAGACCTTTGAGATCTATGTTTCGACGCTGGAAGACTTCGGCTACGAGACTCTCAAGCAGGCGTACAAGGATGCGGTGGCCATTGCCGCGAAAGAGGGCGAAGCTGCCGGTGCTGCTTACCTCGAAAGCGCTGCCGATCCGATCCTCAGAAGGAACCTGAACGCCCAGCGTTTTGCCGCAGTCCAGAAGGAGTACTATCCGGGCGCGTCGGGTCAGGATTTTGTCAGAGAGTATTTCAACAAGAAGGGAAAGTCGAGAACCTGGCGGGTAGGCGACAACTTACGCACCGACGATGCATGGGACAAAGGTATGACGGTCGATAAGCTCAAGAAGGCCATGATCAGGGATTTGGGCCTCTCCGTGCGACAATCGTCCGGTGCTTTCAAATTCCCCGTCATTGCCGATGAACTTGTCCAGTGGGGAGAAAGGGCGAAACTGGGCGCCAGGGAGCAGGCAAAAGGACTGGTGAGGGCCTATGAAGCGCGTCCGAAAGGATACCTCGGTCTGTTTACCGAGGAGCAGGATCGTCTTCTGCGCACTGCCCGTATGGTTGCGGATGCGGAGAGAGAGAACGTTGCCTTCATCAAAAATGCCCTGCGATCCAACGGTTTCTTCACCGAGGAGGCCTTTTCCCAGGCCGGTGAGGCCATGCTATGGGACCTCACCAAGGCAAGCAACAACGAGGCTTTTATAATAATTGTCGATAACCAGAAGGCCGCCATTGAAGCAACAAAGGCAGGCAGACACGTAGAGGCGGAGTATCGTCGCATCAAGGACTACATGATGAGCAACGAACAGCTTGCGGGGTACAGCAAGCTCAAGCCGGAGCACCTGAAGGGACTCGCCAAGGATTTCGAGGCTCAAGCATCCAAGCTTTCCGAGGCAGCAAGAAAGGCGTCCTATTTGGATGAGATGGCTGCTCTTCTTGAATACATGGCCGAGGGGACAGTTAAAGGCAAAGGCCAAGCAATAGATATGCTGGTGAAGCTCCTCGATCTTGCAAAGCAGCAGAAGCGGCTGACCTCCGAGGTCTATGACCAGGCCGTCGCCCTTGCCCGCGCCGAAAAAGAACTCCCTTCCGATATCGAACAGGTTGTCGCCGTGTTAAGGCGGGACCTTTCCGACCTGGCGAGCATACGCGCCCTCTCGCCGGCATCGGACACCATGGCGAACTGCATCGGCACTTCATCACTTTTTACCAAGGGCCAACTCGTTTACACCAAAGAGCTGGAGGAACTCGTTACCGAAATCGGCAAGCTGAGTGACGTAGAGCTTCTCCGGCTTGGTTTTAAGAACAGCGAAATAGCCCTTCTCAAGGAGATCAATGCCGCACAAAAGCAGGGCGTGCGGCTTGCCGCCGTAGGTGAGGCCCTCAAAAAGGCATCGCCCAAGAACTGGAGGACGGTGCTCAAAGGCTTCATTGAGGAGGCCAGAAAGACGGCCCCCGGATATCTTGCCTTCGGAAGCGGTTTCGCCCTCTGGCAAGTCTGGAAGATTGCAAATGACCCGTCAATACCCGAATCGGAGCAGACCAAGTACCTGGGGGACGCGATTTACGGCGCTTTTCCTACAGTCGGCCTCATGTTCGACGGCATACCCATGGCTGCTGTGAGCTTTTCGGCAGGGGGTGAGGTTGACAAGGCTGCCCTCGCCCAGGGAATCGGTCTTTCCGTCCTGGAGATCGTCGGAATCACGAACCCGGTTGTCGGCCTGACTGCCCTCGCCGTGTATGTCGGGGCAACGGTCACAGTGAGCATGTTACAAGCAGACAGTGACCGTCGTTTCGTTCAGGCCCTCTATGATGCATACGACGACAACACCCTGAAGATCCAGGGGGGTGGGAAGCGAAGCTTCGACGTCATGGGACTTCAGCTTCTGTTCGACCCGACAACCAGGCAGCCTATCATCAATCATTCTGCGGCATTCAAAGAGCTTTACACGAAGGACGGAGATGTCCTTCTTGATACGGGCGAAGGCCGAAAGCCTTACGACACGAAAATCAACGCCGCAATAAGGGATTATGCGAAGCGATACGTATGGGATTCGAACAACGACCTGAAGGTCTGGGCACAAGCGGTCAGGAACTATTTCCCCGGGCTCGATCTTGATCAGGTTGAATCCTGGAATCTCGGAGAGGTAAGCGCCCAGGCTCCGGAGGTCGCCGCCAATCAGTTTAAGGTCGGTGCCAGGCTGGTGCGCAGATATCTCAACCAGCGGGATCTCCTTGTAGAGGCGACGCTTCGCCAGCTGCGAGGCAGGATCAACGATATGAAGGAGACCGTACAGTCGACGGACGACTGGGAAAGGGAGCTTGCCGACATAGAGAAAACCCTTGCCGTGGAAGGGAAGATCGTTCCGAATGCGAAAGCCGAGCAGGCGAGTTTTCTCGGCTGGGCATGGGATGCAGCCACGACCCCTCAGACGAGGATTGAACAGGTGGGCGGCATCTGGAAAAGATACCTCAAAACTTACAAGGAAGCAGTCGGGGTCAATGACCGGGTAACAAAGGTCTTTGCAGCCGCCGGCCTTGAAGCGCCCGGCGGAGGCGATCTTTTCGGGATCGTCGGGGTCGAGGCGAAGGACAAGCCGAAGATCGACGAGGTTTACCAGGCATTCAACGAGACCTACGACAAGGCGTATCAGGAATACCGGGGGGCGAAGGGAAGCAATCCCGATCCCAATGACGCCTACGATGCCGATGCATTTCTGACGCGCCTTATGAGCCTCCGTATGCGTCTCTTTCTTGCGAAGTTCATGCCTACCACCCAGGCCAGGACCGCGTCCCTTGAAAAAGACATGGTGGACCTTCTTGAAGAGGTAAGAGAGCATTACAAGAGCAGCATCGATCTGACCCTCACCGGTCCTACCCAGTCCGAATTTCAGAAAGATGTAAGTATTGAGGCCCTGGCTAAAGCAAAGACGAAGGCAGGGGAAGCCAGTCTCGCACAGACGCGCGTAGAATGGTATGTGAACGGCAAATATTACGGCCAAGGAAGCAACCTGTCGTTCAGCCCACTCAAGGAAGGCACGTACAAGGTGACCGCTTACCTGGTAACCGAGATGCGCGGCAAAAGGGAGTCGATAGTCTCCCGCGACCACACGATCACCATCGTTCCAAAAAAAGAGGAAGATAGGGACAAAAAACCGGGCGATGACGACGCCGCGAGCAAGATCACGGGAGAGAAAAAAGAAGATGGAAAGGAAGAAGAAAAGAAACAGGCTGTTTCGTGCTCCTATGAATACTCGGAATGGGGCGAATGCAGCAGGGCTACAAAGAAGCAGACGAGGACGGTAACAGCGAGGAAACCTGCCAATTGCGTCGAAAAACAGAAGCCCTTCCTGGAGCAGGGCTGCACCCCGCCGCCCACTGAAGAGGAATTGAAGAACCGCTACCTTAACTGCGTATGCCGCTGCTCAAGCGGGTGGGCGTCGCACATCGGTGTCTGGTATGATCCGGAAGGCAAGTCCAAACCCGAATGCGACAGCAGCGGTCCCTGCTTCGGAGGGGCCGGCGCCTTCGGCTGCACCAGACGGCACTTCTTCGGAGGACCGAATGACTGTGTGAAGGCGTGCTGGGAGGGTGTCTACGGGAAGGATACCTACGACCCGGACAAGGCCGACAAGATAAGGCGGGAGGAAAACAAGAAACACAAGAAGCCCCTCAAGGTAACAATCAAAGCCTCCAAAAACCCCGCTGATTTTGGTGATATCATTAATTTGACCGCCGAGGCGGCCGACGGGACGGGCGGCTACGTGTACACGTGGGGCGGCTGCGCGCAGGACGCCAAGGCTGCCCAGGCAAAGGTCGTCGACACCAGGGACTGCAAACCCTGTACGGCGAGCGTCACCGTGACGGAT
>MVRP01000093.1 GCA_002067405.1 Syntrophorhabdaceae bacterium PtaU1.Bin034
TTCTATGCGGACATGATCGTCTCCTTTAAAAGCAGTCGGCTCATGTTTTTGATGCTTTTTAAATGCTTCCCAGCCTAGGGCCATGGTCACTCGCTGTGGAAAAAGATTCTCCTTCTTCCAGTTACAGAAGAGATCCAGCCGGTTTAGATCGTTTCGGGAAGAGGCGTCACACACCGATGTAATGCCCGAGGCGCTCAGTTCGTGGCCAGCAAGGCGGATTCCGTGATCGGCCTGATCTCCCTGCGTCGGCGGTACAAACCGTGCGAGGGTCTCGCCCATGCCATAGAGCAGGCCCGTTGGTTCTCCTGTCGAGATATCTCTATCGATCAGGCCCTCCGGGGGATCACCGGTCTCTTTCGAAATACCGACACGTTGAAGGGCCAGACTGTTCAACAGGTGGGCGTGTCCTGACCGGTGCGTTATTCTCACGGGATGAACAGAGGTTGCAGCATCAAGGTCCCATCGGGTAGGATGCCTCTTCTCGGCTAGGTAAAATTCATTGTATGCGCGACCCTTAATCCAGGTTCCCGGCGGAAGCTTGTGGGCGGCCTCCCTTACCATATTTTGTATGTCCGAAATAGAAGACACATTTCGAGGCCCAACATCGAGGATTACAAAACTATCACAGTACGAAACCAGATGGCAGTGTGTGTCGATGAAACCGGGCACTACGGTCCTTCCCCGGCAATCGATCACCGTGGCCTTAGAGCTTTTCAATTTCCCGCAGCCGTCGTCCGCCGAAAGGTCAGCGATTCTTCCGTTACTGATGCTGACAACCCTGGCCTTGGGGAATGCCGGCTCCATAGTAATGACATTGGCGTTTATGAGAATAAGGTCTGACAAATCCGAATCTCCAAGCTTACTTCATACTGCGTACCCTAATTTGATAACCTGAAATCATAATCTTACCATTTTGAGGGATATAAGAGGAAAGTTAACCGTGCTCAAGATCATGGATAGGTAATGTTCTCAGTGTCCTTGCTGAGCCCTCGGATGAGTAACGTAATAACTGAAGAAGTGGAACATCTGAAAAAGCTCAGACTACTTTATCCCGAGCTTCTTCATCTTGTTCCGCAACGTGCTGGGATTTATCCCGAGCAGTACGGCGGCGCCGTTAGGCCCGTTTATCCGCCCGTTTGTCTTTTTCAGCGCAGACAGTATAGTATTGTTTATACATTCATCCAGTCTCACAAACCTTTCCTCTCTGGAATAGTTCGTTTTGTTATCTTTGGAAGGAAGAAGCAGGGGCGCAATCTCTATCATATCGTTTTTGCTTAAGATTATCGCACGTTCGATGATGTTCTGCAGCTCGCGGACGTTGCCGGGCCAGTCGTAATTGACGAGCAACTGCATATCGCGATCGTTTATCGAGGGTGCGGTGCGCCCCATCTCTGCTGCCTTGAGCACGAGGAACTCCTTCACAAGCAACGGGATATCATCCCTGCGCTCTCTGATGGGCGGTATCCATATAGGAAATACGTTTATCCTGAAGAACAGGTCCTGGCGGAACCGCCCCTCACTGACCATTGCTTCCAGATCGCAGTTTGTCGCACATATTATCCTCACGTCGAGCGGTATCCTCGTTTCCCCACCGACTCGGACGATCTCCTTTTCCTGGATAACGCGGAGCAGGCGCACCTGCGCGTCGGCCGCCAGCTCGCCTATTTCATCCAGAAAGATGGTGCCGTGCTGGGCTTGCTCGAAGCAGCCGCGCTTGTTTGCGGTCGCTCCCGTAAACGCTCCCTTTTCATGCCCGAAGAGCTCGCTGTCCAGCAATGTGGGCGGAATGGCGCCGCAGTTTACCGCTATCAGCGGTTCATCCTTGCGGGGCGACATCTGGTGAATAGCGTACGCGATGACCTCCTTGCCCGTACCCGTTTCACCTAAAATCAACACAGGATTTGTCAGAGGCGCAGCGAGTTCGGCAAGCTCCATCGCTGAACGAAGACTGTTGAATTTCCTTACGATCTCCGCTTTCTTCGCGGCGCTGCGTTCCTTACGGAGACATCGGTTTTCGTCCTCGAGTTGGCGTTTGAGACTCATGAGCTCAAGGTGCTCAAGGGTGTTTGAAAGTGCGATGGTGAAAGGCTGTGCAACCTTCTCAAGCAGCTCAGCGTGTTCCCGGACATACCTGTCACGGCCGTGAGCGAAAAGCAGGACAACGCCTATAAGGTAATCCTCCACCGAAAGCGGCATCATGAGACAGGAGTAAGTGCCATACTCGACAAATGGGTACAGAAACCTTATCGGAAGTTCCGATGAGGGATCATTGACTATGTAGGCACGCTGCTTATCGACGTGCTCGTCAAAGTCCCTCATTGCTTGCAACACCCGTTTCGGTATGTCACGTCTGATGTAGTTAAGGAGCTCACCCTCGCTGTATGTGGATCGGGCAACTACACGATGCTCTTCCTTGTTTCTGTGATAGACCCCTATGTACATTTCGTCTAAGGGTATGAAGTCCGCAATATATCGTACGGCCCTCGTCATCGCAACCTCGAGATGAAGGCTGCTGCATATCCTCATGGTTACGTTATGAAAGAAATCACCTGTGTCCAAGTTGTTCAATTGTCGCTACGTGCCTCTGCCCCATCAAGAATCACCCAATTGTAATCCAGGCAAGCTGTGATCAAAAGGTGCGCGAGTCGCTCCGCTGAGATGCAGGATATCACTTTAGTGATGTACACCGAAAAAGTTGTCGGTGGTGAACAAACAGCATTATTATTTGTTCACTGAGGAATTATTCTCTCTGAGGCGGACCCCTCTGTCAAGACAATTCTTGGCACCGTTCACACATTGCAGCCCTGTTCATAACTGCATATATCATCTGTCGTTATCGATGTGCAGTTTGGGTGGCGATCCGGGTGTCTCTGCGTGGGAGGATTGTTGGTTCCCTCCCACACATGAAGATTCGGCAATATTTTGTCCAGCTTGAAGCCTCCCCCGTTAAGTCGATTCGCCCAAGGCTCGCCCACAATTTTCAAGATTAACGCTTGGTAGCCTCTGCAGTCTTCTTCTCCCTTATGGCGCGCCATACCTTTTCCGGGGTAAGAGGCAGGTGGTGAAATCTGATACCTGTAGCCCTGTTGATAGCGTTGACAATAGCCGGTCCTACGGGTGCCGTGGTGCCTTCACCCGCTTCCTTGGCTCCAAAAGGGCCTTCGTCATCGGGATCGCCACATAGGATACTTCGGACCCGCGGCATATCGAGGGCCGTCGGGAAGCGATAGTCACGGAAGCCCGGATTGAGCATCCTGCCCTTGTCGTCGAACTGAGCTTCTTCAAACAGTATAAAGCCGAAACCCATCTGAACTGACCCCTCTATCTGACCTTCGACTGCCCTTACGTTCAAGGGACGACCGCAGTCGTGGGCGAAAATGAAATCCGTGACCTCGATCACGCCTGTCTCCTTGTCGACCTCGACTCTTGCAGCGCCGGTGCTGAAGCTGTACGACGGAGCATAGTTGCCCAAGTTCGTTTTGTAGATCTCCTCGGTTCCGTCATGGGCAAAGGAGCCAACTCCGACAACCGACCTGCCGAAATGCTTTTCCTCATACATCCAGATGGCTTCATTATATGATATGTTCCTTTCGGTATCATCCTTAATGAATACACGGTGATCTTTAATGGTGATATCTTCTGGCTTGCACTCCCATTTCTGCGCGAGAACCTCAAGTAGTTTGAGCTTTGCCTCGCCGACGGCCCTGCGAGCAGCGTTGCCGGCGAGGAAGGTGACACGGCTTCCGTACGAGCCCGAGTCCCAGGGGGTGAGGGTCGTATCCGACTGTACGAGCTTGACCTCGTCCATCTTGAGGCCCAGCTCCTCGGCGACTATCATGGTCATCACAGTATCCGAGCCCTGGCCGATCTCGTTTGCGCCAGTAAAGATGGTAGCGTAGCCCTCGCGATTGAGGCGGACGGTTGTACTGTTGGAAGTGTAACTCGGCGTGACCAGTATGGGGAAGCCTGTGCCTGAAATAAAGCCGCTTCCTCCGATGCCGATGCCCTCGCCGGAACCGAGGTTGTTCTTGCGCTCCTCCCAATGGATGGCCTCAGCTGCCTTGTCGAGTGTCTCAATGAAGGCGCAGCTTGTGATCTGAAGCCCTGTCGGGGCCAAATACCCAGGAACACAGGCGTTGATGCGACGAAGTTCGACCGGATCGATGCCGAGGTCTTCGGCAACCTCATCCATGTGGCAGTCATGTGCAAAGTGAACCTGACAGGAAGAGTACCCGCGCATAGCACCCGATGCAGGCTTGTTTGTGTACGGACGACAAGCGGTCATGTTGATGTTCGGCACTTTGTAAGGGAGGGAAGCAAAGATGAGCGACAAGATGTTCGCCGCGATACCGGAGCCACCATACGCACCTCCGTCAAGGACATGTTTGCAACGCTTGGCGAGCATGGTGCCGTCCTTGTTGAAAGCGGTCTCGATCTCAAAGTTGATTGGGTGGCGCGACCTTGTTCCGTAGAAGACCTCCTTCCGGGTGAGTATGATCTTGACTGGGCGACCTGTCTTTATAGCCATTAAAGCGGAGCACAGCTCGTAGGGGCAAGAGTCTATCTTGCCGCCGAAGCCGCCGCCCACATATGGCTTGATGACTCTGACCTGACTCATGGGAAGACCGAGACCGTAAGCTATCCAGAAACGGGCGACGTATGCATTCTGAGTTGTCGTCCAGACCGTGAGCTCGTTGTTTTCCCATTTGGCCAGTGTGCCGTGAGGCTCGATAGCACAGTGCATTACCATGTGCGTAGAGTAATGAACCTTGTCGGTATAATCCGCCTCGGCAAAGGCCTTGTCGCAGTCGCCCGCTTTCATCTCGGTAAACATGCTGAAGTTGTGCGAGTCGGGATGGTGTACCGCGGGAGCGTCATCCTTCATGGCTTCTATAGGGTTGAGGACGAATGGAAGCTCCTTGTACACGACCTCGATGAGCTCGATTGCTTCCTGGGCGGTCTCCTCGTCGACAGCCGCGACTGCCGCGACCTCGTCGCCGACGAATCTGATCTCGTCTTTGCAAAGAGGTTCCTTATCCGCAAGCTCTTTGAAGGCCTCCGGATTGCCGATCTTGATTCCGGGGAAATCCTTGGCCGTAATAATACACTTTACGCCGGGCAGCGCCTCAGCTTTCGAAGTGTCGATGCTTATGATCTTTGCATGGGGGTAAGGGCTGCGTTTGAGCTTTCCATAAAGCATGCCTGGAAGGATGATGTCGTCGGTGTACTTAGCTCTGCCCGTGACCTTGTCCTCGGCGTCCACACGGTTGTATGTCTTGCCTACAAGTTCGTAGTCCTCGGGTTTTTTGTAGATCTTCTTCAGATGATCGTAGTATTTCCAGTTTTCAGATCTTTCTTTTGCCATCGTTATGCCTCCCTCAGTACTTCGGCAGCAGCGGAGATTGCCTCTACTATCTTGGCATAGCCGGTGCAACGGCAGAGATTCCCGGCTATGGCATCCCTAATTTCATACTCCGTGGGCTTGGGGTTTATATTGAGCAACGCTATGGCGGACATAATCATGCCGGGCGTGCAGAAACCGCACTGAAGCGCCCACTTTTCGATAAATGCCCTCTGTACGGGGTTGAGCTCACCGTTCTTTGAAATACCCTCGATAGTCGTTATCTCCTGACCGTCAGCCTCGACAGCAAGCATAAGGCAGGAATTCATAGGTGCACCGTTCACGAATATGGTGCAGGCGCCGCACTCGCCATCCTCGCAGCCTTTCTTGGTGCCGGTCAGTCCCATGTTCTTACGCAGGAAATCCAGCATGGTGCGGTTGTCTTGTATTAAAGCCTCGACGGGCTCACCATTCAGTTTCATGTGAATGATACGCATTTTCTCGTTCTCCTTTCTCTATGCTTTGTTGGTTTCGAGTGCTCTCTTGATCGCACGCTTCGTAAAAACCCTGACCATATCACAGCGGTATTCGGCGGAAGCCCGGATATCAGAGATAGGTGAGCAGTCATCGGATGCGGCGACCCCTGCCTGTTCGATAAGCTCGTCTGTCAGCTTCCGACCGATAAGTATCTTTTCTGCCTTGGCCGTGCGGATAGGGGTTGGGGCAACCGCACCAAGCGCGATACGGCAGTCGACGCACTTTCTTCCATCCATCTTGAGCCATGCGGCTACCCCAACGATAGCGAGGTCCATCGCCTTTCTGACCGAGTGCTTCAGATAGGCGGCACACTCACCCGCCAACATGTCTGGAATACCGATTTCCGTGACTATCTCGCCGGATGCAAGAACCGTTTTTCCTACTCCCCTGAAGAATTCGCCAATGGGAATCGTACGTCCTTGATCAGGAGATATACGGAAGGTTTTGACTGTAGCATTGAGAACAATGAGAATGGGAGCCGTATCAGCGCTCGGTGAAGCGTTGCAGATGTTGCCCGCCATTGTTCCTCGGGCGCGTACCTGGACACTCGCAACATAATGAGCTGCATCGGCCAGAGCGCTGAACTTTGCTTTGACTATTTTGGAGGTTTCAATAGTGCGAAGCGTGGTGAGAGCACCGATCTTGAGCCCTTCCCCGGGGACATACTCCAACCGATCTATACCGGGGATGCGCTTGATATCAAGAACATGCTCGGGTTTGCGCAGTCGATCCTTCATCGCGACTATTACGTCGGTGCCGCCCGCTAAGACAACGCACTTGTCGCCCAGCTCAGCGGCCAGATTGCCTGCTTCTTCAAGGCTATGAGCGGTGACATAATCGAACCTGGGTAGAGCCATAAACAGACCTCCTTGATAGATGTATTGATAAATCTTCTCCCTAGGCAAACAAGGCCGAATGCATCGCTGTCTTATGCAATCGCACGCCTTTTGTCCTCGGCCTTGCTATAAGCAAAGGGCGTGCCAAACGCTGCCAAGGAGGAATGTTTCAATTCCGAAGAAGCCTTCCATTATCGGCCAAATCAAGCCGGGCCTTGTGAATCGATTCATGCGGCTGGGAGAGTGAACATCCGCGAAGCGCAAACCAATTACCCTGATGTTACCGTATTTGGAGACCGGTTTATGATTAAAGTCTCCAAATACGGTAACATCAGGGTGCATCCAAACCTCCACACAGGACTTTTTCGTTCCTTATGTCCTTTCATCAAGAACAGGACGGTCATTGCAACAAGGCTGACGACGAAGAGAACCTGGAATGCGCTTTCACAACCGTACGGACATCCGATGGTGCTACCGCCAGAGATAGAACGCCGAGCGCGCCGATCTTTATTTCTATTCGACGAATGTGAGAGGGAGTGTTGCCACCCCCCAGTTGCCCCGGCTGTTCACTCCCTCTCGGTGATTACCTGGTAAACGCTCGATTCTTAGTTTTTCCTGTTTTTATGCGCCTCCAGGGCTTCGATGAAAGCATCGATCCTGTTATGGGTATCGATTTCGTTATAGGAGCTAATGTCAACGATATCGCCTTCCATAATAAGGACGGGGATATCGCCATACACTTTCTCGAGCGTCTGTGCCTGCATAATGATCCCCGCATGCCAGCTGCGGCATGAGAAAGCGGAGTGGAACACGACCCCGTCGCAATCATACTCTTCGATATATTCGATAATACGTTCGACCTTCGGTACAGAACCGGGGCGGTTCCGCGCCTTGTCGTACCAGTGCGTCCAGAACTTGACCCATCTCCATGCAACGCGTTCCAAAGGATCATCCGTCTTCGGCAGTTCAAGCCGCTCTATTTTTTCCGCGTTACGGTAGGTTATCTCTACCGGGAACACGGCTCCCTTGTCGTTGAAGTACTGAAAATCGCTCAAAGCAAACCAGGATGGCAGTCCTGCACCCCAGACAACCCTGTACTTCTCATCTTTAATCACGCCCTGCTTGTTCGCGATCTTCCGGATCAACTCATCGTGCAGGTCCTTGTAAAAGTCATACGCTTCCTGGGTGGAGAGGTTGAACGTGACCGGCACCATGGTGTTCATTGCGTCGCCCGTATCCATGGGGGTCGGATGGGTCTTACGCAGCTCATAGGTATCGATAAAGAGATTCCAGGTCTTTTCCGTAAGATCTACTTGCGCGGAAAGCTTGTCCCAGTCCATTTTTTTTCCCGTCACTTTTTCGCAGAACTTGACCAGTTCGTAAAGCTCTGCCCTTGCATACTTTACGTAGATCTTCTCCTGTTCGTGGTGATCTGTGTTGGGATCCCACTGGGGATAGTACATATTTCCCACAAAGATAGGTACATCCTGCAGGTAGTGCTGGGTTGCCTGGGGCCATTTGAAGCGCGGATCGCACAGCTGCTGGGCGCTGCCGATCATCATATCCGGCCGCGCCATGCCGCCCCACGGTGCTCCCGGAGGCATTTCTCCGTTCAACTCTTCACGAATCATGTCGAAGCCTATGGTGCAGGTAACGTAGGTACACAGCGAACGTAAGAAGTTGTCGGCCTCGGCTTTCTGCAAATACTTTTCCGCATCGCGCTTCGCGGCGCAGACGCCTGCGAAACTCTCGCCCCAGGCAGGGACGATGTCCATTGCTCTTATGACCTCGTCCTGGCCGTCATTAATATAGGCGTACGCCACCGTCTTCCCCTCTTCTTTCGCTTTAAGGGTCGCCGACATATTGCCGCGTACGAATTTCGGTATCTTCGCCGCTGCCTGTGTTGCCAATGCTCTCGGTGTTTTATTCTCAGCCATGATTATCCTCTCTTCGGTCGTTATGCGATCATTTCCAGGAACGCCTCGATCCTGGTCTTCATCCGTGCGAGGGTAGACGTGGAATACTCGTCCTCAAGATAAAGGACGGATGCTCCAGTTGACTCGACATAGCTCTTGATCGCCGGGACTTCAAAGCCGTAAGGATCGCAATACTTGTATACGAGCAAAATAGCACCGTTGATGTTGAAGTCTTTGACATACTTTTTCATGTGACCATATCGGAGGTCCAGGGTCTCCCGGTAGCTTCTGCCGCTATCGACAAAAGTAGTCGGTATTTTCAGCTTCCGCAGGTAGCGCTCTGCGATACCCCGCACAGGATCCGATGTTGCCCCTACATCCTGCCAGTACATCTTGCTGCCGATGGAGAGGTCGTCCATAACGAGGCGCGCACCGTTCCCTCAATGGCGTCGATCATGGCGACATCGTCTATCTGGTCGCCTATAGGCATGATCCGGGCTGCCTTTCCGTTCGAGGCCGTCCTTCCCTTCACTTCCTCTGTTACAGCTTTTATAAGAGCACTGGATTCGTCGACCGGAAGGCTCATTGCTGCGACGAGAACCTTCATCATCTCCACGCCCGAGATAAGGGGTGGATTCGATTTTCTTAGCTCATACAACTCCCTCATGAGGCGCCTGTTCTCGTTGTGGGCCTTCACCGCCTTGGCTATGGCGTCATCAGTTATCTTTGTTCCGGTGAATTTTTCAAGGGTTGTGATGAGAATTCTGAGGATCTCCGTGGTGAACTCAATGGAAGGCTCATCGGTGACATGCGGCATATTCAGGAAATGCCAGTATGGTAATTTCAGGTTGTACCTCCACACGTCGTCAGTTCTGTCGATGCTGTCGCATTGATGGGGCAGGACCATGCCGTCGAGGAAGTCATATTTCCCCTTGACCGCCGCATCGAACACGTTCCTTACAAAGGGACAGACGATGGTTTCCATGTAGGCGTCGCCCCTGGTGATCGCCTCCGACACGTTGCCTTTGAGCCGAAGAGGCACCACGCCTGCTGCCGTCAGTATTTCCACCGGGCCGAGAGCGGTAAGATAACCGATTATCTTCCTGCCGGCCGCCTTAAGCTCCCTGGCCCTCGATCCGTACTGCGTGTAGTACTTCTCCGCCGTTGCCAATCCGTTCGTGAGTTGTGTCATCCCCTCTAAATTTACAGTTACCGGGTCTTGCGTCGCCTCCTCCGTAACGCGGAACGTGCAAATGGCAGAATCGCGGAAATGGAGAAATGGGAGAGACATTGTCTCCTTAAACCCGCTTTGCCGCCTTGCTACTTCACTATTTGACTGCCCTTCGCACCACTTCCGGAATAATACTCTCGACTTATAGGAGAGGCCGGGAACACGGTTCTTCTGGGTCACCTATGGGTTGTTGACATCCGAAAACACCGGGGGGTAGTTGCCCGGCCCCTTGTTGGTGGCTTATCTGTTTACTGATGGTCTTTCCACATCCCGTATTTCTCTCTCAATATTCTATGGAGGATCTTACCTGCGCCCGATCTCGGCATTTCCTCATCCCTGATAAAGACAATCTGCTTCGGGACCTTGTACCCTGCAATTTTGCCCCTGCAGTACTCGGTGATCTCCTCGGCGGTTGCCGTTTGACCCTCATGGAGCACGATGATCGCCTGCACAGTCTCGCCCCATTTCTCGTGAGGCACGCCGATAACGGCCACGTCCTTCACCTTCTCGTAGCCACCGACAACGTTTTCAATTTCAGACGGGAAGATGTTCTCGCCACCGGAGATGATCATGTTGGCCTTTCTGTCAACGAGAAAAACATAGCCATCCTCGTCTTTCATGCCTAGATCGCCTGAGGTAAAATAGTCGCCCTTCATGGATGCGGCCAGTTTCTCCGGCGCCTTCCAGTACGTGGTGAGGAGCATGGGGCTGCGGGAGTAGAGCTCTCCAACCTTGTTGGGTTCGGTGACGAGGTTGCCGTCTTCATCATAGAAACGGATGAGGTCGGTACCCATGGCTTCTCGACCACAGGAGCCGAGCTTGGTCAGCTGCTCGTGGGGCTTCAAGATCGTCACCATGCCAGCCTCGGTGGATCCGTACGCCTCGTAGAGCTCTGAGTTGGGGAACATCTTCAGGATGCCGAGTTTGGTGTCTCTTCTGGCCGGAGCAGAGGAGATGACGAGTTTTTTGATGCTGTTCAGATCATACTTCGCCTTCACCTCATCGGGGAGAGCAAGCATCATGATGTAATGGGTCGGGACGAGGGAAGTCATGGTGATCTTGTGGTCCGAGAAAGTCTTCAACAGGTCTTCCGGCTTAAAGTTGACCATGTTGTAGGCCATGATCGTGGCGCCGAGCCAGGTGCAAGGGAAGGCGTAGTACAGGGAGTTCACGTGACAGCACGGCATGACGAGGAGGATCGTGTCATCTTCTTTGTAATCGTGATCATAAATCTCGATAAAGTACTGGGCAAACAGGGCCTCGTGGGATTTCACGACGCCTTTGGGAAGACCGGTCGTGCCGCCGGTATACATGATGAACCACGGATCCTCCGGGTTCACCTGAACGGCAGGCTCTTCGGGGCTTACCTTTGCGATAATATCTTCGTAAGAGAGATAACCGTCGAAGTGCGGATTTTGAACACCAAAGGAGATGTAGTGTTTTACCGTCGGGAGGTTCTTCTTCATGCCGTTCGTGTGCTCGATCCAGTCTTCCTGGACGATCATGATTTCCGCTTCACAGTGGTTCAAGATATACTCCATCTCAGGACCGGCGAGACGGAACATAAGGGGGACGCAGATGAAGCCTCCCTTCGCTGCTGCGGCGTAGATCTCCATCCACTCCACACAGTTGTACCCTAGAGCGGCAAAACGATCGCCTTTCTTGAGGCCGAGATCGGCTAAAGCGTTGGCGAGCCTGCAGGTTCTTTCGTTCCACTGCTTATAGGTGTACGATTTATACAGATCCTTGATTCCAACTTTGTGAGCATACTTGACCGCTTGGACTCTCAGTATGTCCTTTGCCGTTAACCATTGTCCTTTGAGCATAGTCTTCCTCCAAGTGTTCTTAGTTTTATTATTTGGAGTGCTCTCCAAATCTCTTTTTACTAATTCCTTATCTTCCTTTGAATACCGGTTTTCTCTTTTCCGTAAAAGCCTGTATTCCTTCTTTCCCGTCTTCTGTCATGCACAGTAGTCCCGCCAGGTTCGATTCAAGGCCAAGCCCTTCTGAGAGCGACAGGTCGGCAGCACTATTGATCGCCTCCATGGCGAGCTTGATTGCGACAGGGGCATTCTTGATGATTCTCTTGAGAAATCGTTCTGCCGCGGGGATCAGGTCGTCGACAGGGACGACCTGACTCACCAGCCCTGTGCGAAGCGCTTCTTCCGCGCTGATAGGCTCTCCGGTCAACACCAGCTCCATAGTCTTTGTCTTTCCCACGAGCCTTGTCATGCGCTGTGTACCGCCCCAGCCCGGCATAATACCGACGCCGATCTCCGGCAGACCGAACTTTGCAGTCTCGCATGCGATCCTGAACGTGCAGGCAAGGGTCAGTTCCAGTCCTCCGCCCATGGCCATGCCATTGATTGCTGCAATGGAAGGCTTTCCGAGGTTCTCAAGGTACTGCAGAACCACCTGACCATATCGGGACCATTCGCGGCCGCCAATCGCCTTTTGACTTTCTGCAATGAAAACATTGATGTCCGCACCAGGACTGAATGTTTTTTCACCTGCCCCTGTGATGATGATCCCACGGCACGTATCATCTTCCTTCCACATTGACAGAATGTCATGAAGCTCTGCCAGGATCTCCTTGTTTACAGCGTTTAGGAATTTGGGACGGTTGATGGTGACATAGCCTATGCTATTCTTTAATTCATGCAGTATGGTCGCCTCTGCCATGGTTGACTCCTATAGTCCGAGGTCTAAGGGTTTTGGGTTCTTGGGGTCCGACCAGTCGTAAAACCCTTTACCCGTCTTAGCGCCCAGCAAGCCAAGGGTAACCATACGCTTCATCAGCGGCAGGGGAGCATATCGCTTCTCCTTGTATTCTTTAAAAAGACTATCGGCGCCGCTCATCAGCACGTCTATGCCTATGAAATCAGCGAGCATGAGAGGACCCATGGGATGGTTGCACCCCAGTTTCATGCCCGCATCGATGTCCGCTACTGAGGCAACCCCTTCCTGCAATGCCCTTATTGCATCCAGCAGAAATGGGGTTAGCAGAAGGTTTACGATGAAGCCGGCGTTGTCTTTCGCCACGACCGGGATCTTTTTGAGTGATTTCACAAACTCAAGGGCTGTCTGAAATACCGCTGGTTCGGTACGAATTGTTTTTATCACCTCTACAAGAGGCATAACCGCAGCCGGGTTGAAGAAGTGGAGCCCGATGAACTTGTCGGGCCTCGATGTTTTCGCAGCCATGTCACTCACAGATAAGGAAGAGGTGTTGCTGGCAAAAATCGTTTCAGGTCCGCAAAGCTTATCGAGTGCCTCAAAAATACCCGTCTTGATCGACATATTTTCCGAGGCGGCTTCAATAATGAAATCACCTTCGGACAAGGCTTCCACAGCCGTGGTACCGGAAAGCTTGCGTAGCATGTCCTCTTTCCCATCGACGCTGATCGCTCCTTTTGCGGCCATTTTGTCGAGTGCACCCCTGACTCTGCCGAGACCTTTTTGAAGCAGGTCGTCGTTTATCTCCCGAACCATAACCTCGTAACCCGCCTGGAGGCCAAGCTGTACAATGCCGACGCCCATGACACCGCAACCTACCACACCAATTCTTTTAACGGCCATCTGTTCCTCCTTTAAGAGTGACATGCATCAGTAGTTCAAAATCCACCTTGCTTCTCCGGATCTGGTTTTCTCCCAGCTCGCCTTTACTAACCGGCTACTTATCGAGATTTCATAAAACTGAGAAAAACGTCCTGATTCATTACTATCCAGTTACTTATCTCGATTGCCTCAAAGATTCCTGCTGCCTGCTAGTATGTTACTAACCACTTAGTTATTAACGTACCAACTATTTCCATCTGCGGAGAAGAGAAACCGCATATATCAACCTACACCGTAATTACTGAGAATATGGTATTACTTGAGGATACCATTCAGAGTAATATCTCTGTATGCAAGGGCCAGTTTGGCCCCGTCAATCTCATCAGAATTGGCGTACCATTCGATAAGGACACCGTCGTGTATCGCGTTGATGACGTGGGCTGCAAGGTCGATGTCGAGCTTATCTTTGATCATACCTTCTCTTCTTCCCTGTTCCAAAAGCTCCTTGAAAAGGGCTCGATACCTAGCCTTTATCGCCTTGATCTTGCTCTCGATCTTCGTCCCGCTACCCACCATCTCAGCGCTAATGGTCATAAAGCCGACACAGAGGTCCTTGTTGTTGTAGGCGAAGTCAGCAGCCCACTTATGGCTGTATTTGATTTTATGGAGGAAGTCACCTTCCGAGTTCTGCACTGCCTTGACAATCGGATCAAGAAAGAGAGATTCGTATCTGTCCACAATCGTTTCCAAAAGTTCAGCTTTGCTCTCGAAATGAAGGTAAAATGCAGCCTTACTGACAGAAGTTGCATCGGTAATGTCTTCGACCCTGGTGGCGTTATAGCCCTTCTGGAGAAAAAGCTTTATGCTTTTGTCTATTATCTCTTCTTTCAGTGGCGTCTTCTGATTTCGCATTAACCGCTTCTCAACATCACTAACTAGTTAGTTACCTCACTCTATGTAATCATGGCAAAAATATTTTGTCAATAGCAAAAACCCAAGGCCAGGGACAGGGCGAATGCCGGGACAAGCATCCTCCACTATTGAGGCTTCGTCCTACCTTTATCGCTTGCCAGGCCGTAAAGAAAGATCTCTCGAA
>MVRP01000094.1 GCA_002067405.1 Syntrophorhabdaceae bacterium PtaU1.Bin034
GCAGCCCTCGTGAACGGTCCGAGAACCTCGCTCGTAGTCATTCTCTCCTGTGCAGCCGCAGGCATAATCGAGGGGGTTATCAACCTGACCGGTTTGGGCCTCAGGTTCTCGGAATTGCTGATTTACATCGCGGGGGGCAACATGCTCATTCTCCTCATTCTGACCATGCTCGCATCACTTCTCATCGGCCTGCCTTTACCGCCGGTCACGGCTTACCTTATTCTCGCCATTCTTGCTGCACCGGCCCTCATCAAAGCGGGCGTCCACCCGATGGCGGCGCACCTTTTCGTCTTTCACTTCGGCGTCCTGGGCAATATTACCCCTCCGTCGGCGCCCTGTTCATTTGCGGCAGCAGGTATTGCAAAGACGGACCCGTTGAAGACCACCAACCTCGCATTCTTGATATCGGCACCGACGTTCGTCGTGCCTTACCTTTTCGTGTATTCGCCCGAGCTGATGCTCACCGGTTCCATCCCTTACATATGCTTCAGGGTTTTCACCGCCTTTGTCGCCATAAGCGGAATATCCATGGCGTTCCTTGGCTTTGCAAGGCTAAAACTCAATATGATCGAAAGACTAGTAATTCTGATTGCATCGATTTGTCTCATTACACAAACGTGGTACTTGAACGTACTCGGCTACCTGGTGATGGCAGGGACATTCTGGCGCCAGTGTTCCTTCCCGGGTATGTCTACGGCAAAAATAGCGGGTTCCAGCAAATAATCAAACAAAAGGAGGAGCATCACAATGTCTGTTGAGTATGATGATCTAAGAGGTTACATCGAAGTCCTGGAAGCGTCAGGCTGTCTGAAAAAAGTCGAAAATGCCGATTGGAATGTTGAGATAGGGGCTATCTGCGAGATGAACAGCGAACGTAAAGGAAATGCCCTGTTGTTTGATAAGATAAAAGGTTACCCCGAAGGCTACAGGATCCTCACCAATTTCCTTTTCCAGCCGAAGAAGGTGCAGAGGCTTGCTTTCGGTATTCCCGACAGCATGTCAGATAACGACATTATCTTCGACTGGAAAGATAAGCTCGTGAACTACAGGCCGATACCGCCGGTTGTGGTCGATTCAGGACCGGTCATGGAGAATATCCAGACGGGCGACGATATAGACATGTTTAAATTCCCCGCACCCTTCTGGCACATACACGACGGCGGACGCTATATAGGTACGGGCGATTTGAACATCAACCGGGATCCGGACACTGGTTACGTGAACATCGGCACCTACCGCGTTATGATCCATGAGAAGAATATGCTTTCTTACTACATGTCTCCTGGGGCTCACGGGCAAATAATACGCGAGAAATACTGGCAGCAGGGAAAAGACTGCCCGGTAGTGCTGTGTTTTGGTCAGGATCCGATGATTTTCGCTGCTTCGACCATGCAGATACCCTGGGGACAAAGTGAATACGATTTTGCAGGCTACATAAAAGGGAGGCCCATAAAGGTCATCATTGATGAGGTGACCGGGCTGCCTATCCCCGCAGCAGCAGAGATCGCGATAGCCGGTTTTGCCCCGCCGCCCGATAAGGAAAACAGATTAGAGGGCCCATTCGGCGAATGGACCGGCTATTATGCTTCGGAGCCTTACAACCGCCCACTGATTCATGTTGAGAAGGTTTATCATCGGAATAACCCCATCATTACCGGTGCTCCCCTGAACAAATTCGAACCCGCCTGGTATGAAATACCGATACACTATGCGCCGAATATCTGGGAGCGGCTGCTGGCATTCGGCATGCCGGGGATCAAGGGGGTATGGAGTTATGGTCGTGGCGGGCGAACAATCGCCGTGATCTCGATCAATCAAAGCTACCTCGGCCATGCGAGGGCGGTAGGAACCATCGCCGCAATGATACCCAGGGGCGCCGCGATGTCAGGCAAATATACCATCGTGGTCGACGACGACATCGACCCCTCAAACTGGGATGAAGTAGCATGGGCCCTCTCTTCCAGGGTTGAGCCTGAAACACAAATTGACATTCTCCGCGGTCATTTGAACACGCCCCTAGACCCCGCCGTTCCACCGAATAGAAGAGCGAGGCAGGATTATACGATGGGAAGAGTGGTCATAGACGCCTGCAGGCCGTTCAACTGGCGACACGAGTATTCGGAGGTCATTTCGTATCCGGCGGAGGTAAAAAAGCAGCTCGGCGAGAAGTTCGCCTACCTGTGGCAGTAGTGTTTGTATCTTAGACAAGCACCAGTGTAAAAAGGTCTACCTCCTGGGGCCGGAGTAATCTCATATTCCTTCCCTTGACGCGCTTGCCGCGTAGAGATTCTCCGGCTCTGTTCTTTTACCTGTCGTGTCTTCCGTCGAGCACCCGGCGTACCGCCGCCGCAAGCTGCTTCTTCGTAATGGGCTTCATCAGGAATTCACTGATGCCAACCGTCTTCGCCTTTTCAGGTGACGCTGTATGGCTGTAGCCGGTGCACAGGATCACACGAACGTCGCGACGGATCTTCAGCATCTTTTCAGCAAGACGAATGCCGGTTATGTGCGGCATTGCCTGGTCGGTAATCACGACATCATACCGCATCGGGTCCCCGGAGAAAAGCTCCAGCGCCTCTTTACTATCGGTGGTTGCAGTCACCTGGTAACCCAGACGTTCGAGCATTGCGCGATTGCTCTCTGTGAGCGCTTCTTCGTCGTCAACAAGGAGTATGCTTTCCTTTCCGCCCTTCAGAGAGTCTGTATGCCTCTCGTCGTGATCTTGTTTTTCCGTATTCGCCTTAGGCAAAAAGATATGGAATGTACTTCCCTTGCCCAGTTTGCTGGAAACCGTGATTTCTCCATTCAGGTCTCTCACGAGTGCAAACACTGTGGCAAGTCCCATTCCCGTGCCCTCGCCGACCTCTTTTGTCGTGAAGAACGGGTCGAAGACCCTTTTCCTCGTCTCTGCGGTCATGCCCGCGCCCGTGTCCCGTACGCTGACGACCACGTAGGTTCCGGAATCCATGTCCGAGACCGGAACGTGATCGTCCGGAAGGTATGTTTTCTCTTCCACGCCAAAGGCCAATGTGCCGCCGTGCTCTCGCATCGCGTGCTCCGCATTGTTTCCCAGGTTCATAAGAATCTGCTGAACTTCAGAGGGGTCGGCGAAGGTTGCAGCGGCGTCGGTCAAGAGGTCGAGCTTCATCTCCACGCTCGCAGGTATCGATGATCTGAGAAGGCGGAAAGTTTCCTTTACCAGCGGAACGATGTCCGTCGGCTTTCTTTGTTTATCCGACTTGCGGCTAAATTGGAGGATCTGCTTCACCAGGTCGCGGCCCCTCTTTGAAGCTTTGAAGATCTGCATCAGGTTGTGCCTGATGTTGTCTTCGTCTGCCACCTCGTCCAGCGCCAGCTCCGTGTTGCCGATAATCACCGCGAGAAGATTGTTGAAATCGTGGGCGATGCCGCCGGCCAGGGTGCCGATCGCTTCCATTTTGTGCGCCTGGCGGAGTTGTTCCTCGAGCCGGACCCGGTCTTCTTCCGCCCGTCTTTGCTCGGTAATGTCAATGCCCATTTCGAGGACAAGAGGCGATCCGTCAACGTCCGTGAGTGGGAAGTCGTAGGCATTGATCACGCAGCCATCCGGGGTTTTACGTTCCCAGCGATACGGCTCTCCGGTCTCGAGCACTTTGAATGTTTCGCAAAACTGGCACGGCTCTTCCTGCCCGAACAGGTATCCGTAACAGCGACGTCCGCGGCACTCGCCGAACCTGTCCCGGAATGCCCGGTTTACAAAGACTACCCGATGATCCGGCGTCAGCAGACATATCATGACCGGCAGTGTTTCCAAAACCTCATAGAAACGGCACCGCTCCTTCTCCAGTTCTGTAGTCCGCTCCCTCACGCGGAGTTCCAACTCGTCCCGGGACAGGCGAAGCTCTTCCTCCATCTGCTTCCGTTCGATGAGATCGGCCGCCTGCCGGGCGAGCACATCGAGCAGACGGAGGTCGCGTTTCGACGGCTCGTGAGGCTCGCGCCAGTGCGTGGAAATCATTCCCAGCATCTTGCCTGTGCGCGAGAACAGCGGCGTTGTCTGGCAGGCACGAATGCCGGATTGCAGGAACATGGCCAGGTCCCCGCTGCCCTGCATGTAATCGCACTTCTCCACATCCGGCACGATGGCACGCTTGCCCGTACGCAAAGCGGCGCCGCACGTCGAACCAGAGGAGTCCGTCCCTACCCATTCCCAAAACTTCGCGGCTTCAGGACTGAAGCCGCGGGACGCGAGCAGCTGGAGCTCGCCGCTGCCATGTTCAGGGCGAAACGCCTGTATGCTTGCATAGTCAGAACCCGTGATTCGCACCACGGCATCGATGATCTTTTCATAGAGCGCCTGGACGTTGTCTTCGTAAAGAAGCTCGGTGCTGACGCACTGCAGGCGCTGCTCGGCTTCGAGTTCGGCCGCCAGATCTTGCTCGCTTTTGCGCAATACCTTGTTCATCTCTTCCAGTTCGCTGGTCCGTTCCCGTACGCGTTGCTCCAGTTCTTCGTTACTGTCGCGCAACGCTTCTTCGGCCGCCTTGCGGGCTCCGGCCAATTCCAGACGAGTATGGATCCGGGCAAAGAGCTCTCGGGCGCTGAAAGGTTTAACGAGGTAGTCGTCCGCCCCCTGCTGCAGTCCTTCGACGCGTGATTCTTCCCCTGCGCGGGCCGACAAGAGGATGATGGGCAGAGTACTGGTTCGTGGGTCGGCGCGTAGCCGCCGGACCAACCCGTAACCATCGAGGCGAGGCATCATCACGTCAGCGAGGACGAGATCCGGCCGGTGCTCATGTATCGCGGCGAAGGCCGCTTCGCCGTCGGCCACGGCGACAACCCGGTAGCGCGCCGCAAGGAGCCGCCGAAGGTAGTCGCGCATATCGGCGTTGTCGTCAGCAAGGAGAATGCGGGCAGGGTCTCCGCCCGGAGGACCGGCCGGCGAAAGTGACGCAGCCCGGCGGTCCGCTTTCCCTTTCTCTGCCCTCTCTCCGCTCCCTTCAAATGCCGGAAGCCACCGTAGCGCTTCTTCAACAAAAGGTAGGGTTCCGGAGGCAGTTGAGGCGAGTGTCCGAGAGGCCCCGATTCGCTCCTTTGGCAGGTGCGCGGTTCCTAGAGGAAGGGAAACAGTAAAGGTTGTGCCGGAGCCTTCGGCGCTCTTCACCTTGATTTCTCCACCGTGAAGCTTGACGAACTCCTGGACGAGAGCAAGACCTATGCCGGTGCCCTCGTGCGTGCGCGAAGGTCTGTCCTTCACCCGTCGAAACCGCTCGAAGATTCGCGGCAGTTCTGATTCGGGAATCCCTACTCCAGTGTCTTTGATCGAAAGTTCGGCATAGGTGTTCCGGGAACGGAGCGACACCGTTATCCTGCCTTCGAAGGTAAATTTGAACGCGTTACTGATCAGGTTGAGTACGATCTTTTCCCACATCTCCCGGTCCACATACACGGGCTGAGGGAGAGGAGGACATTTGACAATGAGGCGTAATCCTGCCTTTTCGATGGCAGAGCGGAAGACACTGGCAAGTTCCGCGGTGAGAGTCCCGAGATCGGTCGGTTCGAAGACGGCTTCTATACGCCCTGCCTCGATGCGGGAAAAGTCCAGGAGCGTATTGACCAGCCTGAGCAGGCGCAATGAATTACGGTATGCTATCTCAAGACGCTCGCGCTGTGTGGCAGACAAACCATCAGATTGGGCCAGTGTCTCCTCCAGCGGCCCGAGCATCAGCGTGAGAGGGGTGCGGAACTCGTGGCTGACGTTGCTGAAGAAGGCGGTCTTGACCCGGTCGAGTTCGGCCAACTCCTCCGCCCGCTTGCGTTCCTCCTCATAGGCCCGGGCGTCGGTGATCGCGGTCGCGATGTGCCCCGCGACCAGATCAAAAAAAGCGCTATACGACGTGTCCAGCGGTCTGCGGGCACTCGCACCGGCGACCAGGAGTCCGGCGAGGCTATCGTGGCCTGTTGCGCGGAGCGGAAGCACCATCACTTTCTTGAGAGGCTCCGGCCAAGGATCTGCGTGGAGCTCCAGGCCTATCTTGTCCAGATCGGCTTCCGTTGTCTTTTTGGTCTTAAGGACTGAAACGAGAGGCAAACGATGTTGTTTCTCATCGTCTGCAAGTGACACTGTTTCGGGCAACTGCCAGCCGCCCTCCGAAGGTCCTGCCTTGGCTGCGAGGCGAGCGACTCCTTCCGATTCTTCCATCAGATAGACACCCGCGAAGGGAAGATCATCCTTGTTCTCGCCAAGCGCATCACCAATTGCCTTGCATGCGCCTGCCACGCTCCGGGCAACCGTCGCCTCCACTCCCAACGTGTGTAATGTATCAAGCCTGCGGCTTCCCACGATCTTCTCGGTTGTGTCGGTGACAGCGCAATACATCCCGTCGACCCTATGGTCCTCGCCGAAGACGGGGCTAAAAGAAAAGGTGACGTAGACCTCCTCTTGCGGGAGGTCCCGGTCGAAAAACATGAGGATATCTTCCGACCAGCTTGCAATACCGTCTTTGAAGACCCGCTCAGCCATAGGGCCTATCTGATGCCAGAGCTCCGCCCAGACTTCGTGGCCCGAACGTCCGAGCGCCGCAGGATGCTTGCTCCTGCCGAGGAACGGGATGTAGGCGTCGTTGTACAAGAGCGTCAAGGAGGGACCCCACCAGATGTGCATGGGGAATCGGGAGGTAAGGCAGATGCCGAGCGCGATGCGGAGGTTCTGCGGCCAAGTCTCAGGAAAACCGAGGGGAGTCTTTGACCAATCGAAAGAGCGCATCCGACCGGCCATTTCACTGTCCCCGGGAAAGATGCTCAACAACTCAGCATTGCTGTCTGGAAAACCACTCATATTATATTCCTATGCAGACAGACAGAGCCTTCTTCGCCCGCAAGCGGTTACTTTCTAATAGCTTCTGACCGAATTAGGATACAGACCATTATACCAAAGCGGTTTTCTGAAAAAAAGGGGAGTGGGACGCCGGGTAGGCCCAGCGGTTACCCGCTAGCCCCTCACAGATCCGGACGTACCCGATTTAGGCATCCAGTTCTACTCACCGCTTTGATCTTTCTCCAGCAAATGATAGCACACGCCTCGTAGCTTGCAGTTCGTTTCTCATAGCGCACGCGGCCCGATGACTCATCCCTGGTCGTCTCCCCGGAACCGCAACTTTGATGTATATTCCACGTCGATGCGCATGAGCTCTTCGCACCGCTCGGGCGAGCGCTCTTCCATGGCCTTTATGATGCCCTCGTGACGGTCATACGTGCTTTTCACGTAATCATCGGACTGTTTTGATTTGGGATACACGACATCGAGAATCTGCAGGAGCGACTGGGTCATCAAAAGCAGCAGCGGGTTGCCCGACATCTTTGCGACGGCAGCGTGAAAATTGCTGTTATTCTCGCGAAGCTTGGCTTTGTCGTCGATATCCTGGAGCAGCTTCTTGTTGATGTTCTTCAGCGTCTGCAGGTCCTCGGCGGTTGCCTTCTCCGCCGCCAACTTTACGGCGAAGCATTCTATCGCCCGCCGTGCTTCGAAGAAGTACGAAAGAGAAAGATTACCTTTATTGAACAGGTCGTATGCGGCGTCAAAAAGAGGCTTGTGCACATTGTAGGTGATGAAGGCACCCCCGCTGGAACCCGGTCGGACCTCGATCAGGCCCGACTGTTCAAGGGAGCGGAGTGACTCTCTGACCACGACCCGGCTTACACTGAAAAGCTGGGCCAGTTCCCTCTCCGACGGAAGACGATCCCCCACACCCAGCTTCTTGGTATGTATGAGGGTCTTTATCTGCGCGACGATCGCCTCGTGAAGTTTCTCCTTCTTAGGCGGGCTGATAAGTTGCGCGATCTTGCTTTTCATCGGTTAATCTACTGTAGTGGATATCATGCCATTTGTCAAAATAGGAACCGTGCGGAACAGGAGAAATGTCCCGCACGTAGCACAAGTGGCATAAATCCTGACAAAAAGCATCATTTCATGAACACATTCGGCAGCCATAGCGAAAGCTGCGGCACGAACATGAAGAGTACGACACATATTACCATCCCTACAAGGAACGGGTAAATACCCTTGTATACGGTGCCCAGAGGCACTTTGGCCATGCCGGAAACAAGGAAGACAAGCATTGCCAGAGGCGGGAGCACGACGCCGATCATCAGCGTCGAAGCGATGACCACGCCAAACCAGACGAGGTCGAAGCCCAGGTTCTGGACCACGGGCATGAAAATGGGGGTCGCGAGCATGAAGAATGCGAGGTCGTCAATGAACTCACCGCCAATAATATAGATCACGCAGATAATACCAATGATCACATAGGGATTGAGCGACAGCGTCCCGAGGAACTCGCTCACCATGTTCGGCGTCCGCGTGACGGCAAAAAAATGTCCGAGGATCGTCGCGCCCGCGAGCAGAAAGAGCATCATGCACGACATGTGCACGCTTTCCGACAGCGCCCTGATCAGACCCTTGAAGCTGATTTCACGTTTTACCAGCGACACGACGAGCACGGCTGCCGCGCCTATGCTTCCGGCTTCAGTCGGGGTAAACAGACCGGCCATCAGACCGCCAAGCACAGCCAGGAAAATCGCTATGACCCACCCGACGGAAGGAAGCGCGGCGAACCTGGCCTTCCACGTGGACCTGTCTCCCTTGGGCCCGAGCGCCGGGTTGATGCTGCACCAGATGAACATGGTCGCGACAAAAGAAAGGGCAAGAATGATACCGGGGATTATGCCCGCAAGAAACAACTGGCCGATAGATACGCCCGAAATGAGGCCATAGAGAATCAGGGTCTGACTGGGAGGGATCAGGCCGCCAAGCGTCCCCAGCAGGGCAACGACACCGGTAGACAGCCTCTTGTCATACCCGTACCGGTCCATCTGGGGCAACGAGATCCCTGCGAACATGGCAGACGCCGCGGTCCCCGACCCACACACGGCCTTGAACAAGCCGCCTGCCACGATCGTCCCGAGTGCGAGACCTCCCGGCATATGCCCGACCCACTTGTGCGTACAATCGTAAATATCCTTTGCAATGCCCGCGCGCACGGCGATCTGCCCCATAAGGGTAAAGAGAATAATGACCGTCAGGCCATACGAGGAAAAAGTGCTGTATATATCAACGGCAACAAGACCAAGTGCGGCGTCGACACCGACGAGGAGGCTGAACCCTATAAATCCCGCGAGCGCCATTGCGATCCCGATACTCATGCCCGTGGTGAAGAGCAGAAACAGCAGGACGAGCGTAAGAATGGTGATGATTGCAACCGACATCTTTCTATCCTCCTTGCGCGATGGCCATACCGCTTATTCGGTCGGCCTGTCTCGCCGCGTATCCTGCTGACCGGCGGGGCCCAGGGTCTCTACCAGAAGCACGATACAGTAAATGCTCATGCCTATGCCGGCCAGATACAGAAAAGGATAGAGGGGAACCTGGATGGTGTCGGACACACGTCCTCGCCTGAAAAGGTCGTAACCGAGCTTGAAGCACCGCCAGGAGATCAGGGTGAGCGTGCCGACACTCAGAATAGAAACTATACCGTTGACGATGCGCTGCAGAATTGCAGGCCGCTTGTAAAGGGACTCCATGTTGATCTTCATCCCTGCGACGTGCGACATCGCTATGCTCAGTGCGAGCACGGCTCCGCCCCCGATGCCGACGAGGTCGTACGTGCCGGGAACCGGGTAGCCGAAGTACCGCCCGGTCACGTCGGCGCACGTCAGGACCATTATCGCGAGAAGAACAAGTGCGCCGACCATGCTCATGCCGCGCGCAATGCCGTGAACTACTTTACGGAAAGCGTCCATCTTTCCATCCCTCCATGTAATAGAGAATGCGCGCTATTTCTGGCGCGCTTTTATGTAGTCCAGGCAGAACTTCACCGACTGTTCTCCCGGGAGCCCTTTCGTCTTCATCCTCTTCACGTAGTTATCCAGAATGGGCTTCACTGCGACCGCGCATTTCGCCTGGTCTTCCTTGGAGAGTGAAAGCACTTTTACGCCTTTTGTCTTTGCGAAAGCTTCTCCTTCGGCATCCTGTTCGTCGTACATCTTGGCGATCACGCCAATCCATTCTTCATTGAACGTGTCCCAGATCTGCCTGATGTCGGCAGGCAGGCTGTCCCATTTCTTTTTGGACATTACCATCGCAAGACAGGGGCTGCTGTTGGCGCCGTAAAGGGGCGTGGTGTATTTCACCACCTCGGCAAACTTCCAGTTGTACAGCGCTTCCATCGGCGCAAGAACGCCCTGGGTCACGCCCTTCTGGATCGCGTCATAGGTTTCGGGCATTGCCATGCCGACGGGAACACCGCCAAGCGCACTGATTACCTTCTCGCCGAGACCGGTCGTCCTGATCTTCATACCTTTCAGGTTCGCGAGGCTGTTTACCGGCTTTTTTGTGTGGATGATGTTGGGGCCCAGTCCCGTAAGGAACAACACCTTCAGTTCTTCCAGCTCCTTCGGCTTGAAATGCTTGTACCACGCATTCATCATGTGCGTAGAGAGTGAACCGGAGCGGCTTCCGAGGGGCATATCGAGTATTTCGATCAGTGGGAATGTTCCGCGGGAATAAGAGAAAACAAGGTGGCCCACATCAGCGACGCCGTCCAGGACGGCATTGTACGTAAACTGGGCCGGTGTCAACGTGCCGCCCGGATAGAGCTGCAGCTTCACCCTTCCGTTGGTCCTCTTTTCGACTTCCTTGCAGTACTGTTCCAGCTTCGCATAGCTCTTCATGCCGGGGTTTGAGAAAGTGGCATACTTCAGCGTATATACCTGTGGTGCGGCATAAGATGATGAGACCAGACCGGCCACCCAGACCATGACAACAACCAGCACGATCGATACAAAAATCCTCCTCATGTTTCCCTCCCTCGTTTTTTAGTATACCTCGGTTCATACACATTTACCCTGCTTGGGTAATTGAAGACCGTTCACCGGCACGGCATCTCCATCAATGTCTCTGCGGCCAGCGGTTTTGTGTGTTTACACCCGCTTGATTTCGCCCGTCTCTTTGTTCTTGTAGTGCACCCTTGCCATGAGCGGATGACGCATGGTAAGGCAGCCCGGCACCGGGCATTCACCCACGCAGCAGGCCGCGTAGCAGCATTCCTCGGGGTACATGACAATCGGGGGTTTTCCTTTTTTGGGGTTTGCGACAAGGACGTCCATCGTACAGATAGTAACGCACTTGTTGCACCCCCTGCATTTCGTCTCATCGATGACGACGGGAACACCGGGGGTAGTCTTGTTCGGGAAGGCGTAGCATTTGGTGTCTGTCGGCCTTCGCTCGATCTTGTGCTCGTCCATGATAAGTTCCTCCTCAGTAATCTCAAAACTTCTTCTTCAGGAATCCCCTGTAATCCCGGTTGTGGGTCTCGTAATTCTCGGCCAGGTTCCTCGCGAAATCGAGCGGCAGTTCCCCTATCTTCGTTGATCCGTTCTCCTGCTTGAGCGTGACCCATTTATTCCACTCGGGCGGGTCCATCTGCGGATAGTCCTGCCTGAAATGACCCATGGCCTCGCTGCTCGCCTTTCTGGCGATGCACGCCTGGAAAATGATCCGGCTGACGGTGAGGATGTTATAAGTTTCGAGGACGCGGAGCAGTATGTGCGGGTTGCTCGCATAAGTCTGCGGGTATTCCTGCTCGATAATATCGGTGACCCACTTCAGGCCGGTCTGCATGAGTCCCTCGTTCCGCACAGCGCCCAGATAGTTCTGCATGGCCCGTGCACCCACTGCGCGCAACTCCTTCCATTCGATCCAGTCCGTGGGGCCCTTTCGGATGGTCGGCGCATAGACCCGTGCCTTCTCCGCCCTGACCTGTGCCTCGTCGATTGCCGCATCCGGTTTGTGGCCCAGCACGTACTCGGCCGCCTTGCGGCCGGCGTACCTCCCCGTCGTGCACGCATGGTAATAGTAGTTGCCTGCCAGTATGGCATCGCCTACCGCATAGAGGCCTTCCAGGTTTGTGCGCAGGTCCCAGTCCACGACGACCTCGCCGCCGTTGCCGTATGCCTCCATCCTGTACGGTCCCTGCTGCAGGCTCTTGTCCTGGCTTGGGTACGGCTCGCCGCTCAACGTAAAGTAGCTCTGCAGCATATCCCTGCCCGCGTCAAACCCCGCCGCCTCGTAGCCGATCTTTATGGGTATCTTCGTCCGCCCTTCATTCCCGACCATGAGACCCCAGATCGCCTTTCTTTCGTACCAAGGCATACTCGTGAGGTCGGCATAGAGGGGAAGTATGAATTCTCCCTTCCGGATGCGCTCGGCCAGGTCGGGAACGATCGTCGGCTTCGCGTAGAGGGGATGGGGCGAGCGCTCGGCGATGAATTTCTGCCCGGGTCTCGGATGCATACGCTCATCGACCGATTTTACAATATCGCCCTGTGCGTCGACGTACGGGACTTCTTTCCCGTTCGCATCGACGATTGTCGCAGGGTGCCATGTGTTGAACCAGTTTCCCGTACCGTAGGACGGATATTCGTAGCCCGGGGGAACACCCGGACGGCTGCGCTCCATCTGTGCCAGCTCCGCTCCCGCCCTCCACATAATGGCGGGACCGTCACCCGTAATATTGGGCTTGAAGAGGTCCAGGCCGATCAACTCCGACGAGAAGCGCCAGTTGCCCTGATGACATGACATGGCGTTAATCGTCGCCTTGGCGCTGAATACGTAGAATTCTCCGGTCCTCATGTTGAAGCCCGTTGCGCCGACGACCCTGCCGCCCTGCCGGCCACCCTCGTTGAGCAGGTTTGTCGCAACCACCCGGTCGAAGACCTGTACACCGAGGCGCAGGCACTCGTTGAAAATGGCGGGCTTAAACGTGGCGCCCCATACACGGAACTGGAACCTGTTGTCATAGTCGTAGCAGAAGACGAATTTCGTTTTCTCATCCCTGAAGGGCGCCCCGGCAAATTCGTTGTCCATGTCCCTGATCTTGGCGCCCATCTTTTCGATCTCGAGCAGCGTATCGTACGCCTCGCGGGCCGCAATGTATCGGGACAGAGAATTCGAATAGCCTTTGTAGGTAACGGCTTCCCATTCCACACAGTCTTCTGGCGTGATCTTGGAGGCGGGGTTTGGCGTATTCAGCCAGTGGTCGAAGCCGGACCCGCCTCCCGATCGCTTTGGATATGCCTTGTCGAGCAGTGCAACCTTGAGGCCTTTTTTTGCAGCGCTTATGGCTGCCATGCACCCTCCCGGTCCCCCTCCCAGCACGAGCACGTCAACGTCGATCCGATTTTCCACGTCGTAACGCACGGGATAGGGCCATTCCATCAGTTTCTCTGATCCTGTTACCGCATCTTCCCAGTTCATTGTGCCTCCTTCTGGTTATGAAAAAAGCAGGCTCTTCTCGCCCGTTCCAAAATTGTCCGTCTTCGCTCAATAGGTCTATTGGACTAACCATTCTCTTTATAGACTTATCGTGAAAACCTTGTCAAGAAAAAATGTAGTCTGTTTACATGGTATTTTTCGGGCAGGAGCGCCCCGGAAGGAGGAATTCAAATCCGTTCATTAAGAAAGCGGGGGCACCCTGGCTGGAAGCCCCTTTTACTTACATGAAACGACAATACGTTTGAATTTCGCACAAATAAAGAAAGATAGGGCCTGGAGACATCCAATCCTCCAGGCCCCGCTATTCCTATCGCAACACCAGCATCGTCGACGTCTGGTTTATGTGCCCGAGATATTCCTCGCCATAGGTGCTGAAGCCGATCGTGGGAATGTCACGAAAGATCTTTCCGTACTCGTCGGTGAGCCCGTCTTTCTCCAGTTCGAGCGTCCTCAGAATGCAGTGGAAGTTGATGATGCCGGATATGCCGTTTTTGGCCATCACCGCGTTTCGCGTATCCGCGACGATATCGGTCGACGTGAGGAGGGACAGGTCCATTCCCTCAAGGACGTTACAGTAAAAGACGATGGTCCGGTCCTTTATCTGCTGGGGGCTCCGGACGAATATCTCATCGCCCGATACAAGGCCCACGGGATGGCTCATGAAATGGTTCGGCGCGTCTTCGACGGTGGTCCCCAGCGCCTCGGCATAGGCCTCGGCAGCCGGCTTGCTGTTGAAGGAGATTACTTCCCGCTTTTCCTCGTCGACCCGGGTGGCGGTGAGATGCTTGCCGGTCTTCCGGAAGCTCTGGGTCTTGATGACGTCGAACTCGGCAGCAGGCTTCAGAAGCGCAAGGATCGCTGCATCGGTGTAGGCTTCGCCATTCGCGTACACGTGGGTGCATGAAAACTTCAAGTCGTCGCCGGCCGATCCTCCCACGAAGATGACGTTGGTAAGGTCCCCGATCCTGTCCATCACCTTCTCTTCCGCAC
>MVRP01000095.1 GCA_002067405.1 Syntrophorhabdaceae bacterium PtaU1.Bin034
AGCTGTTGAGATCTCGATACCCGCAGTTGACGGCTTTGACATTTCCTGCGGTGCTTCTGCCGCCCGGACTCCGGAGATCATAAGGGCAGATGACATTAACAGCGTGATCACAAACAGAATACCGGATATTCTCATCTTCATGGTCCATTCTCCTTGCATTGAGTATTATTACACTTCGGAATACATCTACCCCAAATCCTTCTTTTTCCGCTATTCTGCTCATGGTCCGGGGATTTATTTGATGGGCTAGTTTACTGGGCAGCCAAAGGTGATGTCAAATGAAAATGATGACTAAAGGCTATATTTGTTATTCTGGTTATGAATTAGTGAGGGTTCTCTTTTCTTTTCCCGGAACTTGACGAGCTGCAGCGTTCCTCAAAGATTATGTTGACAGCAATGCTCAAGCTCATTATCATATACATCACTATTCCTATAGTCTTTCATATGTAAAGGCTTGCAGACACGAATGAGGGCTCAGATAGATAAGGAGAAACAGGAGGACAAGTACATTATGAAGGAAGGAAGATCGATAGAGACAATACTCGCCCATGCAGGTACCTGTTGGGATGAACACACGGGAGCTGTCTCCATGCCGGTCTTCCAGACGGCTACCTTTCGCCACCCGGCACTCGGCCAAAGCACGGGGTACGATTATTCGAGAAGCGGCAACCCGAACAGGACCGTCCTTGAAGAAACCATGGCGCTCCTTGAAGGCGGGGAAAGAGCATTGGCCTTCAGTTCCGGTATGGCAGCCATCGATTGCTTCCTCAGGTTGCTGAAACCGGGCGATACGGTAATTGCCACCGAAGACCCGTACGGGGGAACAGTCCGTTTGCTCGAGAAGGTCTATCGTGAAATAGGTATAGAGGTGAAATTTATAGATACCTCCGACCTGAAGGCGGTAAAGGAAGCGCTTCATAAACGGCCCAAAGCCATTTTTGTTGAGAGCCCGACAAATCCTTTACTGAAGATTGCCGACATCCGGGCAATCAGCGAAGCCGCACAACAGGTTGGGGCTCTCACTGTAGTTGACAACACCTTTCTTACTTCCTGGTTCCAGAAGCCCCTGGCCCTCGGCGCCGACATTGTCATCTACAGCGCGACAAAGTATCTTTCCGGCCATAATGATGTGCTTGCCGGCCTCATCGTAGCAAAAACCAAGGAAATGGGCGAGAAGCTGTATTTTTACCAGAATTCGACGGGTGCGGTTCCCGGGCCATGGGACTGCTGGCTCGTGCTGCGGGGCCTGAAGACCCTGTCGCTCCGCCTCGACAGGCAGCAACACAATGCACAGATCGTGGCAGAATGGCTGACACGACAGCCCCAGGTGAAAAGGGTGTTCTACCCCGGTCTTAAGACGCATCCCGGGCATGCTCTTCTCGAAAGTCAGTCGTCGGGCTCCGGCTCGATCGTGTCCTTCGAGGTCAAAGATCCCGGTCTTGTGCCCAGGATACTTTCTTCGGTGGAGGTTTTTCTCTTTGCCGAAAGCCTCGGTGGCGTTGAATCGCTCATCACTTTCCCCGCTGCGCAGACCCATGCGGAAATGGACGTTGACGTGCGGTTGAATCTCGGCATCAACGACTGTTTGCTCCGCCTGTCTTTAGGCATTGAAGACGTTCAGGACCTGATGGATGACCTTGGATCAGCCATCAACGGATAAGGATAAAGAAACCTTCGCAAGAAAGTAACGGACAAAAGAAAGGAGAGTAAAAGGCATGGACTATCGGACGAAAATCATCCATACAGGCAAAGATAAAGATCCTCACACAGGGGCATCAAGTATCCCTGTTCATCATGGCTCTACCTTTGCCCAGGACGACCCCATCGTGTTCGGTCAATATGAATATGCAAGGGGCTCCAACCCGACGCGGGATGCCCTCGAGCATACGATCGCCGTGCTTGAGGGCGGTTCCCAGGGGTTTGCTTTTTCGTCGGGGATGGCTGCCATCTCTTCTGTTCTTCTGCTCTTTAAGACCGGGGATCACATACTGGTAAGCGAGGATGTCTACGGCGGGACGCATCGGGTGCTTACGAAGCTCTTCGATCGCTGGGGTCTTCGGCACACCTTCGCCGATATATCGACCCCCGACAGGATCAGAAAGGCGATCAGGTCTGATACGGTAGCCATTTTCGCTGAAACACCTTCGAATCCGACTTTGAAGATCACCGATTTGGCAGGGCTTGTACAGGTCGCCGGGGAGAAGAATCTGGTAACCATCATCGACAATACCTTCATGAGCCCTTTCCTTCAAAGGCCCATTGAAATCGGCTTCGACATCGTGATCCACAGCGCAACGAAGTTCCTTGGGGGCCACAGTGATTTGATCGCAGGGGTTGTCGCGACCAAAGAGAAACAGTGGGGGCAAAGGCTGAAGGCGATTCAAAACGCCTTTGGCGCAATCCTCGGCCCACAGGATTCCTGGCTTTTGATGAGGGGCATAAAGACCCTCGCTGCGAGGATGGAAGTTCAGCAGCGAAACGCCGAAGTAATTGCCTCCTGGCTCTCGGAGCAGAAGGAAATAGAAAGAGTGTACTATCCGGGCCTGAAGACGCATCCGGGAAGAGACGTGCATTTTCGACAGGCGTCAGGTGCCGGTGCCGTTGTCTCGTTCGAACTACCGAGTACGGAAATTGCCCACGCCTTCCTCAGATCCGTCACCCTTCCCCTGCTCGCCGTAAGCCTCGGCGGCGTGGAAAGCATTCTCTCCTATCCTCCTACCATGTCCCACGCAGCGGTGCCGCCTAAAGAACGGCTTGCCAGGGGCATTACCGACAAACTGGTGCGGCTGTCGGTCGGACTTGAAGATCCTCACGATTTAATAGACGACTTCAAGCAGGCCCTTGAGAAGGCCATCAAACGCACGTAGGAAAATTGAGCATCCGGGCCGGCTTGGGACCCCCGGCATAAGAGCGGCTGCACTCGATCCTTTCGGGGAGTACCGGTTGCGTAAAATCCTGCGCCTTGCACGCTTCCGGGAATTTATTCCTGTTCAACGGCTGCGTATTTCCTGTTGTCCCACTAAAAATCTTAAGCATCGAAGTTCTTCACCTTCCCTGCTAAATATTGTGATTTAATCACCACTTATGTCGCCCTGTCGCTAAATTTTTTTCTCCTGTTATTACAATCAGTTATACCTAATATAGGAATATTATTATACGTCTTTATCTAAAATTATTATTGACAGTTATACTCAAGATGAACTAAATATACTCTACTATGATGATATAGTTACTATCAAAAACTGAGCGCCCGGGAAACGGCTGTGCCGGGACGCACGATACTCGCTATAATCGCGTGCGGATCGCCAGCACGAGTGAAGCGGGCGCGATGGAAGTCTCTGTGGGCCATGCTTACAGAGGGGGGCTGAGCCCCCAATATATTGTACAAGGAGGGCCGGGAATGGCACTGGACGAAAGTCTTTTCCAGGATATATCCGATGCGGTGGTCGCAATGGACGAAGAGCGGGTTGTCGATCTTGTACAGCGAGTTATCGAAAACGGGATCGATGTCTATGCAGCCATCGAGAAAGGCTTATCCCACGGCATGGAGAGGGCCGGGCAGTTATTTGAAGAAGAAGAATATTTTGTCCCGGAACTCCTCATCTGCTCCGACGCCATGTATGCGGGGCTCGATCTCTTGAGGCCCCATCTGAAGCGGAGCGACGAAGGGTCAAAGCACAAAGTGGTGATAGGCGTAATCGAAGGCGACACGCACGATATCGGCAAGAACCTCGTCAAGATCATGCTCGAAACAGCGGGCTTCGAGCTCCACGACCTCGGCCGCGATGTGCCCGCACCCCGGTTCGTTGAAAAGGCCAGGGAAGTAGATGCGGACATCATCGCCATTTCCACGCTCATGACCACGACGATGGACGGAATGGCCGAAGTCATCCGTCTCCTGAATGAGGCGGACCTGCGGGACCGCTTCAAGGTGATCGTGGGAGGCGGACCTATCTCCCAGGGGTTCGCGGACAGGATAGGCGCAAACGGCTATGCGGCAAACGCGGGCACCGCAGTAAAGCTCGCACGAAGACTCCTCGATGGAGAGACGGTCCATGCGGGATAAGATGTTTCCTCTTGACCGCCTCGATGCCTACAGCAAGGGCGGGAATGTTGACCGTCTTCCCTGCGTTCCTATCGTGGGCAACACGGCTGCCAGGGTGATCAACGTCAAGGTATCCGAATTGAGGAACAATGGGGAGCTGCTTGCCGAGGCCCAGGTGGAGGCCTACCGGCTGTTCGGCTACGACACCATACGTATTTTTACGGACCTTTATGTGCAGGCCGAGGCCATGGGCGCCCGGGTGGTCACACCGCCCGACGAGACAGCCTATCTCGATACCCCGGCCATCACCGACGCATCCCGGATCACGCGCCTGAGACCGGCCGACCCCGCACAGGATGGCTGCCTTCCGGAACATCTGTCGGCAACAAGGATTGCCGTCCGTGAGGTCGGCTCCGAAGTCCCGGTGACCACAGCCCTTACCTGCCCTTTTACCAACGCCTCTTTTCTCATAGGGACCGAGAATCTTGTCCGTCTCATGTATAAAGACCCGGCTGCCGTCCACCACCTTTGCGAACTCTCCCTTCAAACAAGTCTGATCTTCGCCGATGCCGTCATCGAGGCGGGCGCGACGCCAAGCCTCACCGATCCCATGTCCTCTTCCACCGTGATAAGCCCCGCCAGGTTCAGGGAGTTTTCCCTTCCCTATCTGGGGCAGCTTATCGCGCACCTTCACGCCAAAGGAAAGAAAGTCACCCTTCACATCTGCGGCAAAACCGACAGGATCTGGGATTGCATGGTAGAGGCAGGAGCGGACTGCATCAGCATCGACAATCAGATCGATCTGTCCCAGGCACGCGAAAAGGTGGGGGACAAGGTACGATTGATGGGCAATGTGGAGCCATCCGAAGTGATGCTTCAGGGGACCCCCGATGATGTACGAAAGGCGGTGAGGGCGTGCGTCAGAAAGGCCTGGCAAAGCCCGAAGGGTTACGTGGTCGCCTCCGGCTGCAGTCTGCCCACTGAAACACCCTTCGCCAATATTCACGCCATGATGGATGCAGTAAGAGAGATCGGCTTTCCTGCAACGGAAGAGAAGCTTCGGGAGGAACCCCGATGACCGCGATCAGCGCCAGGCAGCGCCTGCTCAGCGTTTTACGCAGAGAGGCAGATAACGCAGACCGGCCACCCGTGATCTGTCCGGGCGGCATGATGAACGCTGCCATCGTTGAGGTTATGGAGAAGACCGGCCACCGGTTACCGGAAGCGCACGAGGATGCACGCCTGATGGCCGACCTCGCCACTGCCGTACATCAGGAAACGGGCTTCGAGAACTTCGGGCTTCCCTTCTGCATGACCGTCGAGGCCGAGGTCCTTGGAAGCCGGGTCGTACTCGGGAGCCTTACCTGCGAGCCGAAAGTGGAGAGGGAGGCATACCAGTCGGTTTCCGATGTGGTATTCAAGGATGTGGAGGACCTTGTGCAAGCGGGAAGAGTGAGAACGGTGCTTGACGCCATTCGCCGGCTTTCGGTCACCCATCCGGATATTCCGGTGATCGGGGCTCTCACCGGACCGATCAGCACTGCCGCCTCTCTGGTGGATCCCATGACCTTTTACCGGGAACTGCGAAAGAAACCGGCACGAAGCCACGAGGTACTCGATTATGTCACCGGGTTTCTCGGCGCGTTCGCCACGTTGATGATCGAGCACGGCGCGTCGGTCATCGCCATCGGTGATCCGAGCGCAACCGGCGAGATCCTCGGCCCCCGTCTCTTCGAGGAATACGCGATGAAATATCTCAACAAAATCATTGACCGGGCACACAGTGCGGGCGCTCCCGTCATCGTTCACATTTGCGGGGACTTGAACTCGGTAAAACACCTTGTCCCACATCTCCGCTCCGATGCGATCAGCACCGATGCGGTCGTTAACCTTGCCAAGCTGAAGGAACAGTTTCCCGGCCTCGTTACAATGGGGAATGTAAGCACCTATCTCCTGGAATTCGGCCCTGCCGAGAAGGTAGCCAAAACCGCAAAACGGCTGGTTCGGGACGGAGTCGATATTATCGCCCCTGCATGCGGGCTTTCGACCTCCACGTCTCTGGAAATGATCACCGCCCTCACAAAGGTAGTGAAGGAGACTCTGCCCGATGCCTAACGCAACATTTTTACCGGGAAACCATACTGCCGAGATCGAAGCCGGAAGCACCCTTCTGGAAGCCGCGCGAAAAGCCGGAGCCGTCGTTGAATCGCCCTGCAACGGCACGGGCAAATGCGGCAAGTGCAAGGTGAGGCTGAAGGATCACGCTTCCGTCATGGGTATCGCGGACCAGCGAGGCGTGTCCGATGATGAAAAAAGATCGGGAATTGTCCTTGCATGCCAGACCCGGGTGAACGGAGATACCGTCGTCGAGCTGCTCCGGGCAAAACAACAAGAGTCTGTTCGGGTCCTCGAAAAAGGCGCGAGTGCATCGATAACAATAAACCCTTTTATCAAAAAGGAATTTCTCGCAAAAGAGCAACGGACGGCGGTGCATGCGGGCGCATATCTGCTGGGTCTGGAAAAGGGCGACACGCGCCGCAAAAACTACGGGGCCGTTGTCGACATCGGCACCACGACACTGGTCGCGACCCTCGTCGACCTAAATGAGGGCAGAGAGATCGCCTCGGCCTCCTCGCTCAACCCTCAGAGCCTGCACGGTCAGGACGTGCTCTCCCGCATAAAACTGGCTTCCACAAAAGATGGCCTATCCTTGCTTTATGGTCTGTTTGTGGCAGAGACGAACAGACTGATAGGAGAATTAACGGAAAAATCGGGAATCGGCAGGAAGAATATTTACGAGCTGGTCTACAGCGGCAACACCTGCATGCTCCATCTCGCCACCAATACCGACCCTTCCGCGCTCGGCAGGTATCCTTACACCCCTGCTCTCTGGGGCAGCGACTACCTCGCCGCTTCGCACCACCCCGGGCTTCATATCGCAGATTTCGGTATCATCTATCTCCCCCCTGTCATTTCCGGCTTCGTTGGTGCTGATATCACCTCAGGGGTACTGGCAACCAGACTCCATGAGAAGAAGGGGATCACCCTCTTCATTGATATCGGCACCAATGGGGAGATGGTGATCGCAAAAAACGGCCGGCTGACAGCATCGTCGACCGCGGCAGGTCCTGCTTTCGAGGGCATGAACATCACTTTCGGGATGAGGGCCGGCAACGGCGCCATCGAGTCTTTCGAGGTTGATGCAAGCGGATCAATGCATATGGGGACAATCGGAGACATTCGACCGACAGGCATATGCGGAAGCGGCCTCCTCGATGTGGTAGCAGCGCTTGTCGTATGCGGCGCAATCGACAAGAATGGCAGGCTGGTCAATCTCAACCACGGCGCTTTGCCCCGTCCGGTCGCTGCAAGACTGTTCAAGGAGCAAGGGAAACTCAGATTTTCCCTGAGCGAAACCGTTTATCTCAGCCAGGGCGACATCCGGCAGGTCCAGCTTGCAAAAGGGGCGATCAGGACCGGTATCGAGTTCCTGCTTCGGCACGTGGGAGTCGGCCCGTCGGCGGTCGACGAGATACTGATAGCCGGAGCCTTTGGGTACCACCTGAGAGAAAAGAATCTCATCGCTATCGGTCTTTTGCCGCCGGAGTTTGAAGGAAAGATCAAGTTTGTGGGCAATACTTCAAGGACCGGAGCGATCGCCTTTCTCCTCAACGAGTCGTATAGGGGAGAGATTGAAGAGGTGGTCAAGCACATTGAAACCATAGAACTGGCGAATTACGAGGATTTTGACCGGACCTTCGTCAACTTCCTGAGATTTTAGGGGCAGCAATATAAGGAAACCCCATCTCATTGCAAAAGGCTCGCAGAGCCGAAATATAGCCGAAGGAGGCAAGCACATGAAGACGTTGTATCGAAGGACAGTTGTAGTGGCGGTAATGCTGGCATTATCGATTTCCCTGTCATGGACCTATGCATCGGCAGCAGGTAAGGAGCTGAAGAAATTCAATGTAGGGTACCTCGCCTCGACCGGACACACCATGTACTTCATCGCCAAGGAAAAGGGTTATTTCGAGCAGGAAGGCCTGGATGTACAGCTCTTTCTCTTCACGAACTCGGGTGAGGGGTTGAACGCCATTTCGGCGGGGAAGCTCGATGCGGGTTCCTTCGGCACGGCCCCTCCACTTGTATTTATCACAAAAGGGGTAGACGTGACTATCTTTGGGGGGCAGATGTCCGAGGGCCACGGCATTGTCGCAAAACCCGAGAAGGTTGATCAGTTCAGGGATCTGAAAAACTACGCCGGCAAGACGATTGCGACGGTCAGGCTCTCCACCGGCGATGTGGTCTTCAGAGGCGGTCTCCACCATGCGGGCGTCGATTGGAAGAAGAATGTCACCATAAAAGAGCTCGATTCACCCGGTGCAGTATTGGAAGCAATAAAAAAGGGCAGTGTCGATGCAGGTATTCTGTGGCCTCCTTTCCTGACCCTTGCCGAACAGCAGGGACTGAAAGTCGCCAGGAGATCGGGCGATGTCCAGCCGAATCACACCTGCTGCCGCCAGTCTGCCCTCACCTCGAGGCTCAAGACCAATGAGGCGGACTACATCAAATTCATGAGAGCGCTGATAAAAGCGCACGCCTTTTATAAGACGAATCAGGACGAGACGGTAGATATCGCGAGCAAGTATGTAAAAATCGATAAGGCCATACTGAAAAAAGACCTGTACAGCGGCAATCTCTACATCAGCCCCGACCCGGAAAAGGCAGGAGTGGTCTCTTTCTGGCAGAATATGAACGACGCAGGCTACATCTCGTCCAAGGAAAAAATAGAGTCCCACATCAACACCGAGATATTCCGGAAGGCATTGGATCAACTGATCAAAGAGTATCCCAACGAAAAAGACTATAAGGCGCTCAAGGCAAGTTTTAAGGCCTGAAGAGGGTATTGTTAAAGATCTCATGAAAATCGAGCATGAATATCAAGCAGAGATAAGGGAAAACGTAGCTTGGAAGGGAAGAGACAAATCATAAAACATCAAAACCACCGGTTCTCGATTATTGGTTCCTCAGACCCTCCGAACCCCTTCTTCGCTCTCCGGGTACCCGCGTTGCGGGTGGGTTCCACGTCCGACCCGTTGCCACCCGCCCAGAGCAAGCTTGGAGGGCGGGTACCCGGCGTTGTTCTCCTTCCACTCGCCTGCGGAACTCGCGCCGCACGCCGCCGGCGTGCTTACCGCTCAGACAGTCCTCGGCGTGCGCCAACCGCGCACCGTTCCCTCCGCTTCAGCCGGATACTCCGGACGTTCCCGCAATGTTCGCCAGAGAAGGGTATTCTGCGGGTCTGGAAAGAAAGTACTTACGGTTGGGAACATCTATACAACATAAAGGAAATGCTTTTATCGGCTTTATGCCGACCGAAACCAATTGCGCAGTTGCTCCTATAATGCCGGAATTGGCGACAAGAAAGTTCAATTCCGGCTCGGGTGGACGATCCCATGTGAAGTGGAACGATGTAGGCGTGTGGCCTGTGAGTATTGCTGGACGAGGGATAATACTTGCGTATATCCCGAGTCGCAAACGGAGCAGGCCGCGCGGATGCGCGTTCCCGAACATGGGATCGACCGGCCGATAAACGACGATAGATGAAGAAAGATACAGAGACGGACGGAGGACGGGATGAATAAGGTGGCAGTGACTGCAGAGAAAGCCTGGAAAGAACGCGAGGCGGCAAGGGCCGCATGCGAGCGCCCGAACGCGGTGACTGCGGATGCCGGAAAAAGGGAGAGATCGGCAAAAAGATTGATTGAAGGAGCAGCGGGTGTCTGCCATTTCCTTTTCGTCGCCATCATCCTTTTTCAGTTCTTCCCTGACCGGCGGCCTGATGAGTCCCATTTTCTCTTCCCGGCGTCTGTTGCGCTCATTGAGGCTATTTTCCTCCTCTACCTGTATTGCAGGAGAGGAAATGAAACGGTTGCGGGAGACCTTCTTGCCCTGGTTTATGGGGCTGTCTTTGTGTGGCAACTGCTTACCGTCAAGTTTGATGTGCTCGACAGGATGCTCTTCCCCTCGCCTACCTTCGTGTTGTCCCTGCTTGTGCACGAAATCCCGGAAGCCGTGAAAGGAGCGATAAGCTCCTTGGGTATAGTTTTCGTGGGTTACGGCACCGCTCTCATCACCGCGGTGCCCCTCGGTCTCATTGCAGGGTGGAACAGGAGGCTCAGGAGCGCCGCGACACCGATCACACGCGTGCTCGGTCCCGTGCCGCCAACCGTGTATATTCCCTATGCGATCGTCCTTCTTCCCACATTCAAGCTCTCTTCCATGTTCGTCATTTTCATCGGCGCTTTCTGGCCCATATTTATCAATACCCTCAACGGCGTCTCGAGCATCGACGGCCGGATCATCGAATCGGCGAAAGTGCTCAAGCTCGATCAACGCACCATGCTCACAAAAGTGATCTTTCCCGGCACGCTTCCATCCGTCGTGTCGGGGGCTACCATAGGGCTCGCCATGTCCTTTATCCTTCTCACGGCGGCGGAAATGATCGGCGCCACTTCAGGGCTCGGCTGGTATGTAAAGTATTTCTCGGATTTCGCAGATTACCCGCGTGTCATCGTCGGCATCATCTTCGCCGGCATTGTCGTGACGTGCATCATGTATACCTTTGACAAAGTCGAAAAGAGGATGCTTCGATGGCGGCGGTAATAACCAATAAAAAACCAATAAAAAAGTACAAGGGAGGAAAACCAAAATGGCAAAGATAGCAACCAATCTGACTGAACTCATCGGCAGGACGCCTCTCCTGCGGCTCAACAAAGTCACGAATGGCCTGTCCGCTGAGGTGTTGGCAAAGATAGAATCATTCAACCCTGCGGGCAGCGTCAAAGACCGCATCGGCTACGCCATGATCAAGGATGCGGAGGACCGGGGTCTCATCAGGAAAGACACGGTTATCATCGAGCCCACAAGCGGCAACACCGGCATCGCCCTTGCCTTCGTCGCTGCCGCCAAGGGCTACCGCCTCATCCTCACCATGCCGGACACGATGAGCATCGAACGTCGGAATCTGCTTAAGGCGTACGGAGCGGAACTCGTGTTGACCCCGGGAGCCGAGCGCATGCCGGGAGCCATAAGGAAGGCCGAAGAGTTGGCTGCCCAGATCCCCAATTCCTTCATCCCCCAGCAGTTCAAGAACCCTGCAAACCCCGCCATTCATCGGGCGACCACAGCCGAAGAAATCTGGGAGGACACGGATGGAAAGGTCGATATCGTGGTGTCCGGCGTTGGTACCGGAGGGACGGTGACAGGGGTTGCAGAGGTGATCAAGGCACGCAAGCCTGATTTCAAGGCCGTTGCCGTCGAGCCGCATGAATCTCCGGTCCTCTCCGGCGGTATGCCGGGACCTCACCAAATCCAGGGGATAGGCGCAGGGTTCGTTCCCGAGGTGCTCAACCTCAAGCTCGTGGACGAGATATTCAAGGTGAAAAACGAAGAGGCGATAGAAACGGCCAGAAGATTGGCCCGGGACGAGGGTCTGCTCGTGGGCATCTCTTCGGGCGCGGCCGCCTTTGCTGCCCTGCAGATCGCGGCGCGGCCGGAAAACAAAGGCAAGGTCATCGTTGCCGTCCTTCCCGATACAGGGGAGCGTTATCTGAGCACACCGCTATTCCAGTAACAGCAACAGGTGAGATGGCGTGGACGCACGGGGAATACTTTTCGACAAGGTCAGCTTCGCGTATGAAGAACACATAGTTCTTCAGGATATAACACTTTCCATTGAAGAAGGGGAATTCATATGTCTCCTTGGTCCTTCAGGCGCGGGGAAAAGCTCCTTCGTGCGGTTGCTCGCCGGCCTTTCATCGGCAACATCGGGGGTCATCCTGATCAACGGAACAGAGGTGACGGAGCCGGGCCTCGACCGCGGCATTGTCTTTCAGGATTACACGCTGTTTCCATGGATGAGCGCCGGAGAAAACATCGTTCTCGCCTTGAAGCAGGCCTTTCCGGAACGGGACAGGCGAGAGCTCAGGGCCGTTGCTGAAGAATTCCTCGATTTGGTGGGCCTTGACAATACGTTTCATAAGCTGCCGGGAGAAATGTCCGGAGGCATGCGCCAAAGGGCGGCAATTGCGCGCGCCTTCGCCATGAACCCGCCCATATTGTTGCTCGACGAGCCCTTCGGGGCGGTCGATGCAGTGACGCGGGCAAAGCTTCAGGATCTTTTGCTGCAGCTTTGGCAGCAGGAGAATGAGCGGCCAAAGACCATCATTTTTGTGACGCACGATGTGGACGAAGCGATCATTCTCGCGAGCAGGGTTGTGGTGATCGGTATGAATCCGGGGAGGATCAAGACGGTAAGGGCTATTGACCTCCCCCGGCCGAGACGGCGCGACCTTCTGTATCATGACGAGCGTTTCAGGTCTCTCAGAAACGAATTGGTCGAACTTCTCCAGGAGGACGTGGTAAACCAGCTTTCTACCAGTCAGACGGTCTTGCCACCCGGCGACAGGATTTGATACTTCAAGCATGATTCACGATCCTGGATTAATTTCTTTTAATTAGTAAATTTCATAGCTTATGTCTAATTGTCGTAATATATAATGCATATATATTAAAAATAATTATTGACATACATACTCAACAATTATTATAAATACTATACTGTTGCTATCGGCTAACTAATGAATACGTCTCAAGGAGGTATCATGAAACGAGTTTTTACAGCAATCTCGGTGTCTTTATTTATTCTTCTGTTTGCTTTGGTCAATCTTGTCTCAGCAGACAATTTGCGCAAGGTACGCATCGGGTATAACGGCGCGGCCTGCGAAGCAGCCCTTTTTCTTGCCTATCACAAAGGGTACTTCAAGGACGCAGGCATAGAGGCTGAGCTGGTCAAGATGGACTTCGAGACCTTGAAGGAGGGCCTTGCCACAGGCAAGATCGATGCCACCCAGGGAAATTTCAAATGGATCAAACCCATCGAACAGGGCCTTAACGTCAGGCTTGTGGCGGGCCTCCACAATGGATGCATTCAGCTTGTGGTACCAAAAAATTCACCCATCAAGTCAATCAAAGACCTGAAGGGCAAGACCGTCGGCGTCGAGGCCATCGGCGGCGGCCCCATGATCCTTCTCGCTATAGAGCTCAAGAAGGCCGGGATCGATTTCAAGAAAGACGTAAGCTGGAAAGCCTATCCCGGACCCCAGATGGAGCAGGCTGCCGAGAAAGGTGAGATCGATGCCATAGGCATATGGGATCCGTGGGGGGAAGTCGCCCTTCAGAAAAACACCTACCGGAGGATTTTCAGCAGCGCTCACGACACACCCTATAAAGACCTCTATTGCTGCTTTCTTGGGTTGAGGGCCGACTTCATCACCAAGGAGCCCGAGCTGGCGAAACGAGTCGTCGAGGCATGGCTGAAAGGGATCGAGACCGTTGCCAAAAACCCGGAGGAAGCCGCGAAGATCGAGCTCGACAACAAGTACACGGGCGGTGATATCAAGCTGATCACAAAACTCCTCAAGAGTTATAAATGGGAACCGGGGGTCAAGCGGGCGGCCCAGGACCTCAAATTCTATATCAAGGAACAGAAGGCCCAGGGAATACTGCTGCCCACAACGAATGAAACCGAGTTCTACAACCGGCTCTTCGCCCAGGTGATTCCAAGCTATAAAGGAAAATAGTGAAAAAGATTTCGGTGCCTCTCTCCATACTTGCACTGGCTGCTTTCCTGGCAATCCATTATCTGCTGCCGGACAAGCAGTCAGTGCAGGGCAGGAAATTCTTCGACATTCTGGCCATCTTCGGCACCGCCTTCTATGTATGCTCCCTCATCGTCTTTCACTGGACGGATAAGGTGAAAGCAAAAATCCATTCCCAGGCGCCGCTCCTCACCTTCATTGTCGCGCTCATTATCGCGTGGGAGCTTCTCACCATAAAATCGGGGAAGCTCCCCCTCCCCTATTTCCCCTCTCTCGAAAGCATCGTGACGGTCTTCGCTTCCGACTGGGACACACTCGGGATCAGCACACTTTACTCCCTGAGACTTCTTTTCCTGGGTTACTTTATCGGGCTCGTGGTCGGTATTCCCCTCGGTATTTCAATGGGCTGGTCGTCGAGGTGCAACTACTGGGCGCTGCCGTTCCTGCGTTTTATCGGCCCCATTCCGGCGACCGCGTGGATACCGATCGCCATGGCCATCTTTCCGACGAGCTTTACGGCCAGTATCTTTCTGCTCGCCCTCGCGGCCTTTTTCCCGAT
>MVRP01000096.1 GCA_002067405.1 Syntrophorhabdaceae bacterium PtaU1.Bin034
AAGGGCGGAAGGAGATACTTGTGTACGGTTGCTTCAACGGTAAAGTCCGTGGAGCTTCCCGCTCATGAGGAAGGGACATGAAAGCAGGTAGTGAAGTTTGGAAGTGAAGGGATATGAGTCAAGCGTGAGCTGATTAACTGGGGGGTTAAGAAGGCTTCGTGAGGAAAACGTTATTGTCTAATAACGCTATCCAGATAATAAACCAATGGAGGAGGATCAATTATGCAAGAAGTGCAATGGTTGACGGTAAAAGATGTACTGAGGGTGAACGCGACTAAATACGCTAACAAGATAGGTTCCAAGGACCTCTACAGGGAGTACACCTTCAAAGAGTGGAACGAGCGCGCATGCCGGCTTGCGAACGCAATGGCCGACATGGGCATGAAGAAAGGCGACCGGTTCGCAGCCCTCGCTTACAACACGGCCGAGTGGATGGATATGTACGCGGCTGCGGCAAAAGGCGGTTTCATCATCGTTCCCATCATGTTCAGACTTTCTGCGGCTGAAATGGAATACAACATCAACCACAGCGAATGTAAGGTATTCTTCGTACAGGGCGGCGTGGACAAGAAGGATGGAAAACCGTTCCCATGGGTTGATATGGTCAACGGGATGAAAAAGAATCTGCCTACCGTTGAGAAGTATGTCTACTTCGGGTTTGATTGTCCCCAGTACGGCGACGGATGGATCAACTACGAAGAAGCACTTGCAAAGGCAAGCCCCGAAGAACCGGCGACAAAGGTGGACGGCGAGGATACTTGGATCATCATGTACACCAGTGGTACTACGGGCAAACCGAAAGGCGTCATGAAGAGCCACAGGTCCCTGTTCTCACAGTACTTCATTATGATTTACGACCACGGTTTCAGCTACGACGACGTCAACCTCCTTGTCATGCCGTGCTGCCACATCAACTCGCTGAACTACTCGTTTGTCGCCACCTGGGTCGGCGGGACCGTCATGTGCTACAACATGATAAGCTTCGATCCCGAAAACCTGCTCAAGACATTCTCGGATCACAAAGTTACCTTCACCTCTCTTGTGCCGACGCACTACATCATGCTGCTTGCGCTCCCGGATGAAGTGAAAGCCAAGTATGACCTCACCACGATCAAGAAGCTGCTCATCTCCTCTGCACCTGCGCGCAGAGACACGAAGCTCGGCATCTTGAAGATGTTCCCCAACTCCAAGCTCGATGAGGCATACGGCTCCACGGAAGCGGGATGCGTTACCATCCTGAAGCCCGAAGAACAACTCGTGAAGCTCGGTTCCTGCGGCCGTGAAATCATCGGCACCGATCTCCTGAGGATCTACGACGAGGATGGGAACCTCATTACCGAACCCAACAAGGCCGGCGAGGTCTATTCGAGAAGTCCGCAGCTCTTCACCGCTTACTGGAAAGACCCTGAGAAGACAGCCGCTGCTTTCAAGGACGGCGGCTATTTCAGCGCAGGCGACATGGGCTACAAGGATGAGGACGGCTACCTGTTCCTCGTTGACCGGAAAGCGAACATGATCATCTCCGGCGGCGAGAATATTTTCCCGTCCGAGGTAGAGAATTGCGTGGGGGCTCACCCCAAGGTTAAGGACGTCGCGGTCATTGGTGTGCCGCACGAAAAATGGGGCGAGACACTCCTGGCAGTGATCGTGCTTCACGAAGGACAGACGGCAACAGCGGAAGAAATTTCATCCTTCTGCAAAGGCAAGATCGCCGGCTTCAAGGTTCCGAAACAGGTAACCTTTATCAAGGATGAAGAGATGCCGAAGACGCCTACCGGAAAGATCCTGCACAGGGTTTTGAGGGAGAAATACGGCATGTGGAAAGACCATCAGTAGAATGCAACGTTGCTAATGCATCATGTCCGGGGCCGGCCGCGAGCCGGCCCCGTTTGTTTCTACAGCAAATACCGCGAATAAAATAAGAGGCGCCGCAACCCGGAACATCATCGACGCCCCGGAGGGGAATAATACGGAATATGACGTGTGCTACAGCAATTTACTGCCAATTTGTTAAGTGTTTCACCATATGACCGATCACTATTAGTAAGTTGCTATTCGAAGTGTTGTCGCGAAATAGAGAAAAATGACGAATCTGCTGACTCAGGCTGACCTGGATGCACTCTGTCTGACCCCGGAGGAAGAGGTACGGGCAGCATCAGGGGTAAACGAAGAAGCCTCCCAACAAACGGCAAAAGGCCTGTCGCAGGCCGATCTCGATGCCCTTTGGGGGGCATTGTCGGAGAACGGTGCCGGACAACCGGCTCCGGTGGAAGGGGCGGCCGCTGAAGAGAGCGGCGGGGGCCTGTCGCAGGCGGACCTCGACGCTCTTTGGGGGCTCGCAGGCCTCTCGCCGGGACCTGAAAGGATGGAAATGACCATCACGGAGGAGCCGAGACCCGATCCGATAGGTGAGAATCTCTCTCAGGATGACATCGATGCGCTTCTTGCGGAATTCGGCAAATAGGAATATCAGCCTGCAAGCTCTATGATGAGGGCGGCGTAGGCCTTTGCAGCCTCGATCATGTAATCGATCCTGACATACTCGTTGACGACGTGGGCAAGGTGTTCCTCGCAGGGTGAAAAACCGATGGTCGGGATGCCGAGGGCGGTCATGGAATACCCTCCGTCCGTAGCGAAGTTCCAGCGGTAAATAAGCGGCTTCCTTCCCAGCTCACTGCTTACGGCCCTTGAAGCGGCGAGCACCAGCGGATGGTCTTCATCAAGGGTAAAACCGGCCATATATTTTTTTTCGCTGCAATGCATGCCGGTATAGGTAACAGAGGTTTCATCGCAAATCCTCGCCTCACCGTCCGCCTCGCCGCTTTTCAGGGCGTTGTGTATGCGACCGAGAACCGTATTCCGGAGTCTCGCCGGGCGGGAAACGATAGTCCAGGTACATAGTACAGGAGTCAGGAATGACATTGCGAACGCCGGGATTGCAGACGATGTCCGTCATCGCGAGACTGGTTTTGCCGAACACCTCGTCACCCGGCCCAGAGTTGATCTCTCCGGCCAGCCGCTCAATCGAGGTGATGGCCCGTCCGGCCTTATAGATGGCATTGTCTCCCTCCCACGGGGTGCTCGCGTGGCACGATCTTCCCCCGGTTGAAACGGCAAGCTCCGTTCTCCCCTTGTGCCCTATGGCTATGTTCAGTCCGGTCGGCTCGCCGAGGATGATGTAGTCGGGCCGGTTATCGATGAGGGTCCGGTCAAGAAGAGTCCTCATTCCAACGGAACAGGTAAGCTCTTCCATGACTACCGCGCTGAAGATCACCTGGCCCTGAAGCTTCGCGCCCGATTGCCTTATCGCTTCCATTGCGAGGACCATGGGTGCCCAGGCGCCTTTTGTGTCACAAGCGCCTCTGCCGTAGATTCTTCCGTCTTCTATGGCCCCTGAGAAGGGATCGTGCCTCCACGAAGACGGATTTCCTGCAGGTACTGTGTCGAGGTGGACATTGAGGACGAGAGTCTTTCCCTGAGGGTGTGCGGTGCCGGGTCCCTCCAGAACAGCCACTACGTTACCGGCCGCGTCGATTGACGCGGGTAGCCCCGAATCTTCAAGCGTTCCTGCCAGCAGCCCGGCCGCTTCCCCTTCGGATCCACTTATGCTCGGCTTTCTGATAAATTCCACTGTTTTTTCAATGAGCCAGCCTGTTCTATCCTCGATGTATCTCTCGATTTCTAACGGTATCACGGAGCCTCCGCAATCGGTGTTCTTTTATACTACAAAACGGTCCAAATTGAAACCGGCGTATCCAGGATCCTTTGTTATAACGGCTCGGGATATCCAGCCATTTCATCCTTGACAAGGAAGCGGAGCCGGATGTATCCTCTGGAAGTTTTACCCTTTTCCTGTTCTCTGAACGCCTGATCCATATCTTGTTCGGCCCTGACGGGTGTATACAAGAAGTCCGGAGAGACTCGTAAGAAAAGGCGAGAGGTGAACTTAAGATATTTGTTCATTTGCGCCTCTTCCTTCTTATGAGGGGAGGCTCCATCCGGCTTCTGCCCCGGTGGAGGGGGGTGACCGGGGGCGATACCTGAGTGCGGGTCGCCCGATAATTGACGTGTTTGAGGGAGGTTTCATGAAACGATTGATTCTCGCAATACTGGCAATTGGTTTGGTTTTTGGCATTTCTTCGGCCTGGGCCCAGAAAAAGGTAAGGATATCCATCGCAACCGGAGGTACCGGAGGGGTTTATTATCCGTACGGAGGCGCAATCGCGAGCGTTATCTCAAAATACGTACCGGGCGTGGAAGCAACGGCAGAAGTCACGGCAGCGGCTGTCGACAATATCAAGCTGATCGCATCGGGTGATGCCGATCTGGGATATGCCTATCCGGACCTCGCTTACGATGCCATTGAAGGGAAAGGGCTTTTCAAGAACAAACTGCCCATCCGTATGGTCGGTCATCTCTATGTGAGCTATTTCCACCTCGTCACGCTGTCGAACAGTAATATAAAGTCTGTGGCGGACCTCAAGGGAAAGAAGGTCTCAACCGGGGCTCCGGGCAGCGGCACGGAGGTTGTTGCGTTCCGGGTCCTGGAGGCATTCGGTCTCAGCCCGGACAAGGACATCAAACGTGACCGTTTGAGCGTCGTCGAGTCGGCCAACGCGCTTAAGGACGGTAAAATAGACGCGTTCTTCTGGGTCGGGGGCCTTCCTACGGCAGCGATCCTTGATCTGGCGGCAACCCCGAACATTTCGATGAGGTTGGTTAACACAGGCGATGCGCTTCCGAAGATCTTTCAGAAGTACGGCCAGATTTACGTGAAGGCGACAATCCCGAAGACGGCTTACCCGAAGATGACCGGCGATGTGGGCGTAGTGGGCATTCCCAACGTGCTTGTCTGTAACACGAAAGCCGATCCTGATCTCATCTACAAAGTCCTGAAGGCCATGTTCGATCACAAAAGCGATCTTGTGGCCGTCCATTCGGAGGCAAAGGATTTGACCCTGGATAACGCGGTAATCAAGACTGTTGTACCGTACCACCCGGGGGCGGTGAAGTTCTTCAGGGAAAAGGGAGCGAAGATGTAGGGCGGGTTGATGTGGTCGGTTCGCATTGCCTTCTTAGTGATTCTTGTGGCGGCGGCCTGGGTTCCTGCAGCAGCAGACGCCTCGTCCGCCGTCTGTCTCGTCATTTCTCAGGATGACCCCCGGAAGGAAATAAAGCGACTGCCCGTCGAGCCGGGCGTGGAATTTCACCTGGAATTCATTAACTCCATTTACCGCGCCCCTGTCCGGGAGACAATGGTTTATGAACCAGGACAGGGTATAGCGCTCACAAAGGTAGAGAGCCCTTCTGCGGGCGTTTTCGAGTACTACGGATTGACGACAGGGAAGGGGCAGAACGGCTCAGGAGTCTTTCCGATACGACGTGTCGTGGGAGAGATAAGGCTTCGAAGCCATAATTACGAGCATCACCGGCTGGTCGTCGGCGGCAGGATCGTTCGTCTGAAAGGTCTTGTCCGGGACGGCGAGCCTTTGATTATAAAGATTCATCCATGTGGAGGCAAAGACAGTATTGCCGGCGGGAGGTAGCTATGGACGAAACGAATGAGCGAGCCGGAGGGGTCTCGGAAGAGCGCCTGAAGGAAGCGCAAAAATATATCGAGGAAGAGGAGGGCGTTACCCGGCGGCTTTCCGGTTGGAAACAGCAGGCCGTAACCTATTTTGCCGTTGTCATGAGTCTTTATCATCTCTATGCCGCGGTTGCCACTATTACCACTCAGGTGCTCCGCGGAGTCCACGTGGCAATGGTCCTCTTCCTGAGCTTCCTTGTCTTTCCTCCAACAAAGGGAAAGCGGGGCTCCATCGCGTGGTATGACGTCTGTCTCGCCCTGATCGGCGTTGCCACAATCGTCTATATGCTCGTCGATTTTGAAGGATTTATTTACCGGGCTGTTACACCCGATCCCTGGGACCTTGTGTTCGGGGCGGTTCTCATAATCCTCATACTGGAGAGCACGCGAAGATCGACCGGCTGGATCATGCCTATCGTTGTTATAGCATTCCTCCTCTACGCCTATTTCGGTCCTTATCTGCCGGCTCCATGGACGCACCGGGGCTATACGCTCAAGCGCATAATCGGCCACATGTACATGACCCTCGAGGGTATTTTCGGCGTCCCCATCGATGTCTCTTCGACATTCATCATCCTCTTTACCATTTACGGCGCGATCCTGGATCACTCCAAGGCGGGGAAATTCTTCATCGATTTTTCCTTCAGGCTCATGGGGGGCAAACCTTCTTCAGCGGGCAGGACCGTGACAATGGCTTCGTTTCTCCTTGGTGGTCCTTCGGGAAGCGGCGTGGCGACCACCGTGACGCTCGGCTCCGTTGCCTATCCGATGCTTAAAAAGGCGGGCTACGACAAGGAATCAGCCGGGGGTCTGCTATCCGCCGGAGGCATAGGCGCGATCATTTCGCCTCCCGTTCTTGGTGCAGCAGCCTTTCTGATAGCCGAAATCCTGAAGGTTTCGTACCTCCAGGTCATCAAGATGGCCCTCGTGCCCACCATCCTGTACTACTGGTCGATTTTTCTCATGGTGGAGTTCGACGCCAAACGATTTGGGGCGAAGCGCATAGAGGCAAGTGAAGGCGAATCGGTCTGGACCCTTACCCGGACCTACTGGTACCACTTTTCTTCTCTTGTCGGCATTGTGGTGCTGATGATAATAGGGTTCTCCCCTATCTGGGCCGTATTCTGGGCGACTGTTCTTGCTTATGGGGCCAGCTTTCTCCGTCGCGACACAGCTCTTTATTATAAGAAGACGATCGCCGCCCTCAGCGGCGGCTCGCTGGGCGTGCTTTCTGTAGCGACCACGTGCGCGAGCGCAGGCATTATTGTCGGTGTGGTCACCCTCACGGGCCTCGGGCTTAAATTTTCCAGCATTATAATCAGCTACGCCCATGGTAATTTGTTCCTTACCGCTGTCCTTACCGGCGTCCTCATGTGGGTGATCGGTCTTGCTGTTCCCGTCACCGCCACTTACATTATCGGGGCGGTCATAGCGGCACCGGCGCTGATCCAGTTAAAAGTACCCGATTTCGCCGCCCACATGTTCATTTTCTATTATGCGGTTCTTTCGGAGGTATCGCCGCCCACCGCCCTCTCTCCCTTTGCTGCTGCGGCCCTGACGGGTGGAAGTCCGTTCAGGACCATGATGATGGCGTGGAAATATACGATCCCCGCTTTCATCGTTCCTTTCATGTTCGTGCTCACACCGGATGGAATGGGGCTTCTTCTGGAAGGTCCGCCGGCGAATATGGTCTGGACCCTTGTCACGGCGCTGATAGGCGTTTTTGGCATAGCAGCGGGAGCAAGCTCCTGGCTTTTCAGACACACTGCACCATGGGAGCGGACGGCCATGATCTTGGGTGGATTGCTCCTCGTTTACTCCTCGGTCGTGTTCGACATCATAGGTTTCTGTCTGATAGCAGCCGTGGTTATCTGGCAGAAGATGACAATGAAGCGGGAAGCGGTTGTGGCCGGAGGATAGGTAACGGACCGGACGTAGTGTTTGCGGCCGGAGCTGTTACCTATCGTTTGCCGAGGCACACAAGGTATATTTCCGAGCTCACTCCTCTTGAGGCTTGGGGCTTGAAGGTGATTACCTTTGAAAAGAAGGGTTTCAGGTCGGAAGCCATATCTTTAAAATCGGGGCTGAAAAAGAGCTTGATAAGGAAATTGCCTCCTTTCCTCAAGCCTTCTCGAACGACCCTCACGACCGCGTCGTAAAGCTCGTGTATGTTGGCATCGTCAACCTCTCTTATGCCTGACAGGTTAGGTGCGATATCGGAAGTGACAACATCAAAAGAGGGGATGCTGAATTCGTCGAGCAGCGTTGACAGGTCTATTTCCCTGATGTCCGCTTTCTTCATTACTGCGTTTTTTGCGGCAAGCGGCGCTATCGGGAGGATATCGAGGCCGATTACCTTTCCGTGATCGCCCACCAGAACAGACTCCAGTTGAAGCCAGCTACCCGGAGCTGCGCCGAGGTCGAGTACGTTGTCGCCTTTCCTTATTACGTGAAAGCGGTTCTGGATCTCTTCGAGCTTGTAGGCGCTTCGGGCGCGATATCCTTCTTTTTTGGCCTTTTTGTAAAATGTGTCTTTGACCACATATCGGGGCATAGGATGGTCGGAAAAGCTATCGCTTTGGCGAGTAAGGATCGATGATCAGGCTTGATTGCCGCTGTTCCTGCTGCAGCTGGTCTTCTTTCTTTTCGAGCTTTTCGAGCGCCTTTGCAGCAAAGTACATGAAGCCCCTTCGCATCGCTTCAGGGTCTTTCAGTCGTTCCACAAGCCCCTTGTAACTGCCGAAATCCTTAAGACAGTAAAAGAGGTAGGCGTAATCCTCAAGCATCCTCCTGAATGAGGGCATTATCGGTGCAAGCCTTTTGTTTTCAATGAGTTCTCTCACGAATGCTCCCCTCCTTTCCTGCATTACATGGGGAGGCAGCACGAGGCCCGGATTTACCGCCTGATCGAGTTCCTTTCGATCTTCTTCAATGCCCGGCCACTCGAGGGCGAAAGGTTCAAATATTTCGTCGGTGAGGATTCTGTCCATGGGCTCTGCGTCAACCGCTGCATCCACCTCCAGGGAATAAATGTCCTGCGGCCTTCTGACATCGCCTTCTGCCTCTGACAGATAATGATTGAGGCTCCTTGCCTCTTCGGATTCTGTCCTCGATATGCCGGAGGCTTCTTCAACGATATAACCTGCATAAGGGGCGGAAACCGGGGGCAGGACGACCGGAGGCCGGAGCCTGGACAAGTAATCGGCCAGGAGTCCTTCCAACTCCTTGCGGGGCACAGGAAAGCTCCTCAACTCCATGAGGCCGTCCGAGAAATGGATGATCGCATGGCTGAATGCGTACTGATTCTTCTTTATTTCAAAGGCGGACACCACGACCTTCGTCTGTTCGGCGTCGTAGTTCGACATGAACGCCATAGCCTGCCGGACTGTCTCGGCCTTCCTGAGGACCGATTCGCCTTCTATTCTCGGCTCTTCCACCCGAATGCCTAATGTCTTTAGCCTGAAGAGCGCTTTCTTGATCGATTTCTGAAGCTTCTTGTCGGCTACGGAGAGGTAGAGCGCGGTGAGAAATCTGCCCGCATTCTCGCTCCTGATCCTTCCGGTTTCCTCTATCAGTCGCTCCTGATCCTCTCTCGGGAGGCTTAGAGTCTTTTCGACGGCTTCTCGCGGGTCTGCGCCGCTTCGAACGGCGTTGAGGATATCTTCCATATGCACCAAATATTCCACAATTGGACGCTAAAGTCAATGTCGAGGCTTCACTCGCCCGGCGCTCAGGCGCTGACGCCCGGCATTTCCCGCGAGGCCGAGGCGCGGGCTGTGCTTGCGAAGCTGCCGAACAAAGATTATTTTTACTGGCAGAAATTCAAAAAAAGAATAGGAAGGAGAGACCCATGAGATGGGATAAATTTACTGTCAAAGCCCAGGAAGCCATATCCGAGGCCCAGAAGAAGGCCGAGCAGTCCGGGCATCAAATGATCGAGAATGAGCATTTGCTCTATGCCTTACTCAAAGAAAAGGACGGGACGGTAGAATCAATCCTCGAAAAGCTGGGAGCCAGCCCTGCTAAGGTGCTGAACGATCTTGAGGGAGAGCTTTCCAAACTTCCGAGGGTCGAGGGGGCCGGGCAGCAGGTATATATAGGACCTACGCTTAAAAGGACAATGGATATCGCGTTCACCGAAGCCGAGAGGCTCAAGGACGAGTACGTGAGCACCGAGCACCTTCTCATCGGAATGACCGAGGTGCATGAAGGCGGGGCATTCCGTCTCCTTCAGGCCGCCGGTGTCACGAAGGACCGGATCTACTCGATCATGAAAGATATAAGGGGAACCCAGAGGATAACGGATCAGAATCCGGAAGAGAAGTATCAGGCACTCCAGAGGTACTGCAGGGACTTGACGGAGGAAGCGAGAAAAGGAAAGCTGGACCCGGTCATAGGCCGGGACGACGAGATAAGGCGGGTCATGCAGGTTCTTTCGAGGAGGACGAAGAACAACCCCGTCATCATCGGCGAGGCCGGTGTGGGGAAGACCGCCATCGTGGAGGGGCTTGCCCAGCGCATAGTGAGTGGCGATGTACCGGAAACGTTGAAAGATAAGAAGGTGCTTTCCCTTGATCTTGGCGCCCTCCTCGCAGGAGCAAAGTACAGGGGCGAATTCGAGGACAGGCTGAAAGCGGTCCTGAAAGAGATTGACGAGGCGGCAGGCACGATAATCCTCTTTATCGACGAACTCCATACCATAGTGGGCGCAGGGGCCGCCGAAGGAGCCGTGGATGCATCGAACATGCTTAAGCCTAAACTGGCAAGAGGAGAGCTCCGGGCCATCGGTGCGACCACTCTGGATGAATACAGGAAATACATCGAGAAGGACGCGGCCTTGGAGCGTCGTTTCCAGCCTGTAATGGTCGGGGAGCCGAGCGTCGAGGAGACTATCGCAATACTGCGCGGGCTGAAGGAAAGATATGAGCTCCATCACGGGGTCAAGATCAAGGATTCGGCCCTTATCGCCGCCGCAACCCTCTCTCATCGCTATATCACCGACAGGTTTCTTCCTGATAAGGCGATAGACCTTATTGATGAGGCGGCATCGAAACTCCGCATCGAGATCGACAGCGTTCCAGCCGAAATAGATGAAATACAACGGAAACTCATACAGATTCAGATCGAGATAGAGGCCCTCAAAAAAGAGAGGGACCAAGCGGCAAAAGAGAGACGAAAGAAGCTGGAAAAAGAGGCTGAGGACCTGAAGAAAGAGGTGGAGGAAAGAAAAGCGCACTGGGAAAGGGAACGGGAGCTTATTACCGGTATCAGAGAGATAAAGGAGAAGATAGACAAGTCACGGACAGAGGCGGACGAGGCAGAGAGAAGAGGGGAATTTGGGAAGGTTGCTGAAATCCGCTACGGCCGGATCGTCAATCTCGAAAAGGAGCTGAGCGAGAAGGATAAGGAACTCGCAAAGCTTCAGACAGAAAAGAAGATGCTCAAGGAGGAGGTGGACGAAGAGGACATTGCCGAAGTCGTTTCCAAGTGGACGGGCATTCCCGTATCAAGGATGCTTGAAGGTGAGCGGGAGAAAATGATCCATATGGAGGACCGTCTGCATCAACGTGTGGTCGATCAGGAAGAGGCTATCAGGGCGGTAGCAAACACGATCAGACGGGCGAGGGCAGGGCTGCAGGATCCGAACAGGCCGCTCGGGTCATTCCTCTTCATGGGACCGACAGGAGTTGGAAAGACCGAGCTGGCAAAAGCCCTGGCAGAGTTCCTGTTTGACGACGATCAGGCGATTGTCAGGATCGACATGAGCGAATTCCAGGAGAGGCACACCGTGTCAAGGCTTATCGGCGCTCCTCCCGGATACGTCGGCTATGAGGAGGGGGGCCATTTGACAGAGGCCGTTCGCCGGAGGCCCTACTCGATCGTCCTTCTTGACGAGGTCGAAAAGGCGCACCAGGACGTCTTCAATGTCCTCCTGCAGGTCCTTGATGACGGTCGACTTACCGATGGGCAGGGCAGGACGGTTGACTTCAAGAACACGGTCATTATCATGACGTCGAATATCGGCAGCCAGTGGATAACCGATGTGGCTGCGGGCGACTACGACACCATGCGGGACAGGGTGATGGAGGCGGTGAGGGCGCACTTTAAGCCCGAGTTCATCAACAGGGTGGATGAGATGATCATCTTTAAGGCGCTCACGAGGGAAGACCTGAAGAGGATCGTCGATCTGCAGCTCGCCTACCTCACAAAAAGAACGCGGGAGCAGGGCATTGAACTGGAATTTACGGACAAGCTCAAGGAAGCTTTTGCCAGGGAAGGCTATGATCCGGTCTACGGGGCCAGGCCGTTGAAGAGAATCATTCAGAGAAAGGTTCAGGATGAGCTTGCCATGTATATCCTCAAGGGTGAAGTCCACGAAGGCGATGTGGTGACGGTCGACGTGAACGAACTGGGCAATGCGGAGTTTCACAGGAAGGGAGAAAAGAAACGGGCTGCCGCGGCAGCATCGTAAGAAAAATTGAATAAGGCGGCGAGTTTGTCATGCTGGCTGGTCATGCCGGTCTTGACAAAACGCCGCCTTTCCTGCTTTAATATCACTCTTGCCACATAGTAGGCGCGTAGCTCAACGGGAGAGCGCTACCTTGACGCGGTAGAGGTCAGGGGTTCAACACCCCTCGCGCCTACCATTAATTTCAATAAGTTACGATCCCGCATCTAATTGGTCCCTTCTGAATTGTACAGTTTTTGTTTAATAGGCGCCTGATTTAAGGCTGAATCCAGGACATCCATAGCCCTGGCTTTGTGAGATGAAGCAAGGTGGGCATAGCGGAGGGTCATTTTGATATCACGGTGGCCCAGCAATTCTTTTACCGTGGTAAGGTCCACACCGGCCATTACGAGCTGGGAAGCAAACGTGTGGCGGAGATCGTGAAAATGAAAATCCGTGAGTCCGGCCTTCTTGCACGCTGCAGTAAATGAATGCTTGATATCGCCGGGTAAATCGCCTCCTTTGGCACTGCTGAAAACCGGTCCGCCGTCAATTCTCCGCGGTAATCCCTGAAGCACAACCCGGAGTGTCGCGTTAATCGGTATCTCTCGCCTGTTTCCATTCTTGGTTTTATCGAGCAGAATCAGGCCATTTCTTAAGTCGATGTTCGCCCATTTAAGCCCCAGTATCTCACTTTTCCGCATACCCGTATGAAGGGCCGTGGTAACGACTGGTTTCAAATGGGCATAATGGGTGCTCTTCCTGGTAAGTTCGTCGCAAGTATCGAGAAGTTTTTGACATTCCTCCGGCAACAAGTACCGTAGCCTTTTATTCTCTCTGAGATTCTTTACTTTCCGAATCTTCTTGAGCACGTCAGACTCTACCAGCTCCCATTCGACCGCTTTTGAAAACATGCTTTTCAGGACATTCATATTTTTATTGACGTAGCTATTCTGGTGCCCTGCAGTTAAGAGGTCAGTTTGTAGCTGTTCAGCAAGCGCCGTGTTGAACCGCCTGAGCGGAAGAATGCCAAAGCGGTTCTTGAAGGCTCCAATAATGTAACCCTTTACCTTCGCTGATGCCTGTCGGCCTGTCATCCATTTGGTATATTGGTCTGCAAGGTCTTTGAAGCTGAAATTGCCTATCCTCTTGACTTCCGGCTGTTTGCCTTCCTGAATTGGTGCTTTCCTTTTGATGAGTAAATCCTCTGCTGCTTTGAATGATGAGGACTTCGACGACTCGAAGACCATGCGTCCATCAAGGCCCGCATAGCGGATCCAATACGTACGGGCCCGCAAATAAATGCCTTTTGCCTGTCGTGGAACATCCTTCTCTTTTTTCGACGTAGGCCATTCTCCTTTCTCCTTTTTGTTTTCTTTTTCCGTCAGGTCCTTCTCTACATAATCCAGTAACAGTTTGAGTGTCTTGCTTGGTCTTCTCGCCTCCTTTTCAAGAAAGTAGATGTAATTTTTGGACACCCCCAAAAGCTCACCAAGCTTTGCCTTGGATAGCTTATAGGCTAATCGCAGCTCTCTTATTTCTTGCGGTGTCCAGTCCTTCATCTCTACCTTCTATAAGAAACTAACTGAGTTAGCTTGTAAAGCAAAATATTAAGTAGACAAGTTGCTAGACGGCAATCAGAAAGTTGAGCATTTATGCGGTGTTCCAAGGTCGTCTTCACCCTTATACGGTAGGGGTCTTATTTCTTGACTGCCCTAAGAGTAGCCTTCGATGGTGGAAGCGCTGGCGATGCATGGCTGTCAAGCCATCGGTTCAATTTCTCGTTTCCGGAACATAAGAGTCCCGCCGACCTTGACGTGAGGTATTTCATTGAATCGGGTTCGTTCATAAACCCACTTTCTGCTGACTCTGAGATATTGACAGAGCCGCGCGATGTCGAAAATTGATTCCTCCTGTGTCTTGCTCTTCTCAATGAGAAACGGCTTCAAGGCCTCGATCACCTTATCTGCTATAGTCTGAGTGTCTCGGGGTTCAAGCTCCATTTTCATGCTGGTTCCATTGCTCCTTTCGACTGGCATTCCTGGAACCCATTCCTCCTTTTCCTCCGTTCTTTTTGCGGCTTACGCTCTATAAATCCTCCGGTGTCTGGACGTGTATCTATCCTTGCCGCCAGCATCGATATCGAAAAGCATGTGTCTCGTCTCCTATTTGAGATACTTCTTGTCGGCAAGGCCCTTCAAATCCT
>MVRP01000097.1 GCA_002067405.1 Syntrophorhabdaceae bacterium PtaU1.Bin034
GAAGGCGGCAAGACCGTCGGTGCAGGGGTAGTCACGGAGATCATAGATTAATAAAAGAGGGTAGAGATGAGGCAGCTGGTGATTTTGGCCTGTTTGGACTGCAAGAACAGGAATTACACAACGACGAAGAATAAGCAGAAGACGCCCGACAGGCTTGAGATGAAGAAATACTGCAAGTTTTGCAAGAAACATACATCACACAGGGAGACGAAATAGATAGGCCAGTAGCTCTAACGGATAGAGCACCGGACTCCAAATCCGGGTGTTGGGGGTTCGAATCCCTCCTGGCCTGTTTTAATCACGCTTTTTTCTCTTAAAGGGCCAGGTGGCTGTCTGGTAGCGATCATCATAGCCGGGGCGAAGTGGATATGCCCGACGAAAACAGGCGATGCACGAGGAACGGGCTACGCGAGTTACAATAGTGGAGATGCCATGGATCTGAAACAAACACTTGACAATGTCAAGGAGTACTTTAAAGAAGTCTACCTCGAGACCAAGCGGGTGACTTTTCCGTCAAGGAAGGATACGCTGAAGGGCACCTATGTTGTCCTTATTACGGTCTTTATTGCAGCCGTGTTCCTTGGCATTGTTGACGTGGGACTGGCGAAGATCATCCAGGCCCTGCTCCATGGTTAGCCCTATGGAAAAGAAATGGTACGTGGTGCACACATATTCGGGCTACGAGCAGAAGGTCAAGGAGGCCCTTGAAGAAAGAATAAGAACGAGCGGAATGGAGGATCATTTCGCCGAGATTATTGTCCCTTCCGAGATCATCATGGAGAGGGTTAAAGGACAGGCGAAAAAGTCTCAAAGGACTATCTTCCCCGGTTATATAATCGTCCAGATGGACATGAATGAAGATACATGGTACCTGGTGCGCAATACACCGAAGGTTACCGGGTTCGTCGGCTACGGGATGAAGCCCACACCTCTTCCCGATGAGGAGATTAAAGATCTCGTCTCCGCGATCCAGGAAGGAAAAGGGAAGATAAAGCCGAAGATTCGCTTTGACAAGGGTGATAGTGTGAAGGTGATCGAGGGGCCTTTCTCGAACTTTACGGGTAGTGTTGAAGAAATCAAACCTGAAAAGGGTAAGGTGAAGGTGCTTCTCAACATTTTCGGAAGAACGACACCGGTAGAATTAGATTTTATGCAGATAGAAAAAATGTAAAGGAGTTGTACGATGGCGAAGAAAGTTGCCGCGATGGTCAAGTTGCAGTTATCGGCAGGGCAGGCAACCCCGTCCCCGCCGGTAGGGCCCGCGCTTGGTCAGCACGGGGTCAACATAATGGAGTTCTGCAAAGCTTTTAACGAGAGGACGAAAACCCAGGAAGGTACTATAATTCCCGTACTCATTACCATTTTTTCGGACAGGACATTCACCTTCATCACGAAGACTCCTCCCGTCTCGTTTCTTCTGAAGAAGGCGGTAAAGCTGGCAAAGGGGTCGAATAACCCCAGAAAAGAGATGGTCGGGAAGGTCACAAAATCACAGGTGCAGGAAATCGCACAGCTCAAGATGCCTGATCTCAACGCCAAGGACCTGGCAGGAGCCATGAAGATCGTTGAAGGCTCGGCGAGAAGTATGGGCTTGGAGGTTGTGGAGGGATAGGAGAGATTAGAGCGCCTTATCATTAGACACGAAGGATTTAACTGGGAACGAAACAGTAGATGATACTGTAGCGATAGTTTTATTTTTTTGAGGAGTGACCCAAATGGCAGAGAAAGCAAAGAAATATATGGAAGCAAGGGAAAAGGTGGATAGGGAGAAGCGGTACACCCTTGAGGAAGCCCTCGATCTTCTCTCTGAAATGCCCCCGAGAAAATTCGATGAGACCGTAGAGGTTGCAATGCGCCTCGGTGTGGATCCGAGACACGCGGATCAGATGGTAAGGGGTTCTGTGGTGCTGCCAAACGGACTGGGGAAAAAGGTAAGGGTCCTAGTGTTTGCGAAAGGACAAAAAGAAAAAGAGGCAGAGGAAGCAGGCGCGGATTATGTCGGGTCCGAAGACCTGATCGACAAGATCCAGAAAGGCTGGCTGGACTTTGATAAGGCCATCGCAACCCCCGACATGATGGGTCAGGTCAGTAAGCTCGGTAAGATACTCGGGCCGAGGGGTCTTATGCCCAACCCCAAAGTCGGAACGGTTACTTTCGACATCGCAAAGGCGGTGAACGAAGTGAAGGCAGGCCGCGTCGAGTTCCGCGTTGACAAGGCCGGGAACCTGCACGTGCCGGTTGGCAAAGGTACCTTTGGCAAAGATAAACTCAAAGAGAACATCCATTCGCTTTTCGATGCAGTCATCAGACTTAAGCCTCCCGCAAGTAAAGGCACATATATTAAAGGCGTAGCCATTTCCAAAACGATGAGTCCGGGTGTAAAGCTGGATCCTACCTATGTGAGAAGCTTAGGTAAGTAAGGGAAAGAGTCAGAGACAGCAGGTGCAATTTTTGTTAAACGGTTAACGGCCTGCCGAGACTTATTGCATGTGCATTTTTTCGTCTCTCTGACTTTCCATACATATTCTTTTTTGAAAGGAGGGATGAAAACCATTGGAAAGAAAGGCAAAAGAAAAAGTTGTTGAAGAGCTTGAGGACAAACTCAAGCGCGCCGGTGCTCTGTTCATAGCGGAGTATAGCGGCATGAGCGTTGCCCAGATTTCGAAGCTGCGCAGGGAGCTCGACAATGTGGGCGGGGAATTTAAGGTCGCCAAAAACACGCTTCTGAAAATTGCGTCCACAGGTACCCAGGCCGAAGCGATACAGGATCAGTTCGCCGGCCCGAACGCCGTGATCTACAGTTACAAAGATCCGGTTGGAGTGGCCAAGGTACTGGCGGCCACCACAAAGGATGTGCCCAAGCTCAAACTGAAGACGGGACTCCTCGGCAAGCAGCGCCTTGGAGCACAGGAGATACAGGCGCTATCGACGATCCCGCCGAAAGAAGTCCTTGTGGGCAAGCTGCTCGGGCTTCTGATGAGTATGCCTCAGAGACTGGTTGGAGCGCTCTCGGGCAACATTATGCAGCTCATGCTGACACTCAACGCAATAAAAAGCCAAAAAGAGGGAACATAAAGGAGGAGACGATAAATGGCAGTGACAAGAGAAGAAGTGATTAGTTTTATTGAGAATATGACGGTCCTGGAGCTTTCGGAATTCATCAAGACGCTTGAGGACAAGTTCGGCGTTCAGGCAGCGATGCCCGTTATGGCAGCCGGTGCGGCTGCAGGTGCAGCGGCTGGAGCAGCCCCTGCTGAAGCAGTCGAGGAGAAAACCGAGTTTAACGTGACCCTCACCGGTTACGAAGCAGACAAGAAGATCCAGGTGATCAAGGTCGTAAGGGCCATTACGGCTCTCGGCCTGAAAGAGGCAAAAGATCTGGTCGAGGGCGTGCCCAAGGCCGTGAAGGAAGGCGTTTCCAAACAGGAAGCCGAGAGTATCAAGAAGCAGCTTGAAGAAGTCAGCGGCCAGGTCAAGATCGATTAGTAAGTGCGGCATCGGCTATTGGGGGGCAAAGCATGCTTTGCCCCTGAACCTTTAAACAAGAGGTGAAAAGTATATGAGGCAAACCTTTCATAATAAGATTGTCAGGAAAAGCTACGGGAAACTTAAAGAGGTTCTCGACATTTCCAATCTTATCGAAATTCAGCTCAATTCCTACGAGAGCTTTCTGCAAAACGGCATATCGCCGGAACAGCGGGCCAACGTAGGACTCCAGGCCGTATTTAACAGCGTTTTTCCTATCAAGGACGCACATGATACCACATCCCTGGAGTTTGTTGCATACGAAATAGGCGACCCGAAATACTCGGAAGAGGAGTGCATCGTAAGGGGACTTACTTTTGCTTCTCCCATGAAGGTCACCATAAGACTCGTGGTGTTCAACGTCGATCCGAGCACCAAGATAAAAGATATCAAGGCCGTGAAGGAGCAGGACGTCTATTTTGGAGAGATCCCTCTTATGACTGAGAGGGGGACCTTCATCATCAACGGGACCGAAAGGGTCATCGTGAGCCAGCTTCACCGTTCCCCCGGTGTCTACTTCGATTGCGACCAGTCGAAAGCGCCGTTTAGCGGCAACTTCGCATATACTGCAAGGATCATCCCCTACCGCGGTTCATGGCTCGACTTCGAGTTCGACCACAAGGAACTGCTTTACGTAAGGATAGATAAAAGGAAGAAAATACCCGTGACCCTGCTTCTCCGTGCCCTCGGCTACAGCGAGAAGGAAATTCTCGATTATTTCTACGAGAAAGAAACGGTTATTATACATGACGGAAAAATCTTCAAGGAAACACCTTTTGATCTCCTCCTCGGCCAGAAAGCGCCTGCGGACATCGTCAACACCGAGACGGAGGAGGTGTTGGTAAAGAAGCACAAGAAGATTACGAGGGGCGTTATCAGGAAGATGCAGCAAGCGAATATCGCTCGTATCCCTGTAGAGGAAGATGATGTGCTGGGGAAAGCAGCAGCGAGCACGATAGTCGACCCGGAAACAAAGGAAGTCATTGTTCCGATCAACAAGGAGATCACCGAAGAGCACCTATCAAAGATCGTGAGCCGGGGTATAAAGAGCTTCGATGTGCTCTTTATCGACAACTTGAACGTAAGTTCCTCGCTCCGGGACACGTTGCTCATCGATAAGGCAAACAGCAAGGAAGAAGCCCTGCTCGAGATCTACAGAAAGCTGCGGCCGGGCGATCCCCCCACCTATGAGTTTGCGGAAGCCCTCGTGCACAATATGTTCTTCAGCCCTGAACGGTACGATCTCTCCAAAGTCGGAAGATTGAAAATGAACCACCGCCTCGGGCTCGGCATCGATCTCGAAACCACCACCTTGAGGAGAGAGGATATCATCGAGGTAGTGAGGCATCTGCTCCGTCTGAAAGATTCCCGTGGGTCGGGAGATGATATCGACCATCTGGGCAACAGAAGGGTGAGAACGGTCGGCGAGCTGCTGGAAAACCAGTTCAGAATGGGCCTTGTGAGGATGGAGCGGGCCATCAAGGAACGATTGACGTTCCCTGAAATGGAGACGCTCATGCCCCATGATCTTGTGAACCCGAAACCGGTCGCAACTGCAGTCAAGGACTTTTTCGCGAGCAGCCAGCTTTCCCAATTCATGGACCAGACAAACCCGCTTTCCGAGATTACCCACAAGCGCCGCCTCTCGGCACTTGGTCCTGGCGGTCTCACAAGGGAGAGGGCGGGGTTTGAGGTGCGTGACGTTCACCCGACACATTACGGCCGGGTCTGCCCGATCGAGACACCGGAAGGTCCGAACATCGGTCTGATCGCTTCCCTTTCCACTTACGCGAGGGTCAACGAGTACGGCTTCATCGAAACACCGTACAGGGAAGTGATCAACGGAAGGGTCACCAACAACATCAAGTACATGAGCGCCCTGGAAGAGGAGCAATATTTCATCGCCCAGGCAAATGCCCCGGTAGATGAAGAAGGCCGCTTCATGTCGGAACTCGTTTCGGCGAGGAAAGGCGGCGGGTTCTTCTGGATAGAACCGATGACCGTTGACCTCATGGACGTTTCACCCAAGCAGCTTGTCAGTGTTTCGGCTTCTCTCATCCCCTTCCTTGAGCACGATGACGCAAACCGGGCCCTCATGGGTTCTAACATGCAGCGGCAGGCAGTCCCCCTCCTCAAGACAGAGGCGCCGCTCATCGGCACAGGCATGGAACGGATTGTGGGAAGGGATTCAAGGGTGAGCATCGTCGCGAAGCATGACGGCGTGGTAGAAAGCGTCGACGCCAACAGGATCATCCTGAAATACGAAGAGAGAAACGGCGGCGAGGAGCCGGTCACAAAGATCGATGTGTACAACCTGCTGAAATTCAGAAGATCGAACCAGGATACGTGCATCAACCAGCGTGTGATCGTACAGAAGGGCGACTTCGTCAAGAAAGGCGAGGTGCTCGCCGACGGGCCTTCCACGGACAGAGGCGAGCTGGCCCTCGGCAAGAACGTGATGGTCGCCTTCATGCCTTGGAGAGGTTTCAACTATGAAGACTCGGTCCTCATAAACGAGCGGCTTGTGGCAGAGGATGCCTTCACCTCCATCCACATCGAGGAGCTGGAATGCGTGGTCCGGGATACGAAGCTCGGCAAGGAAGAGGTTACCCGCGACATACCGAACGTGGGCGATGAAGCGCTCAAGGACCTCGACGAGAGCGGTATCATCAGGATAGGGGCAACGGTGAAAGCCGGCGACATCCTGGTGGGCAAGGTTACCCCGAAAGGCGAGACCCAGCTCACGCCTGAAGAAAAGCTGCTTCGCGCGATCTTCGGAGAAAAAGCGGGCGACGTCAAGGATACCTCGCTCCGTATCCCTCACGGGATCGAGGGCATTGTCATCGACGTCAAGGTACTTTCCCGAAGGGGCATTGACAAGGACGAGCGGTCGAGACTTATTGAAGATATCGAGATATCGAACATTCTCAAGGACCAGGAAGACCAGGTCAAGATCATCCTCGACTCGACAAGAGACAAGGTCCAGGATCTGCTTCTGGGCAAGACCGCACCAAAGGAGATCAAAGACAGCAAGGGAAGGATCGTTATCAAGAAGGGTGAGGCCTTCACGAGAGAGAAGATCAACAGCATCAGTGTAGAAAGGCTGCAGGAGATAGATTTCGAAGACGAAGACCTGGAGACGAGGATAGCCAAGATCGTCGACAGCAAGGAAAACCAGATCGAGCTGATAAAACTCTACTACGAAGACAAGATCAACAAAATAAAGAAGGGCGATGAGCTGCCGCCCGGTGTGCTCAAGACGATCAAGGTGTATGTTGCCATGAAGCGGAAAATAGCCGTTGGCGACAAGATCTCCGGAAGGCACGGGAACAAGGGCATCGTGTCGGTTATCCTGCCGGAAGAAGATATGCCCTTTACGGAAGATGGGACGCCTGTTGACGTGGTACTCAACCCCCTCGGTGTTCCGTCTCGTATGAACGCGGGACAGATCCTCGAAACCCACCTGGGATGGGCGTCCAAGGAGCTGGGGAAGGCAATCGGCAAGCTTATTGTCACGAACAATGCTTCCCTGATCCGGAACCGGATGAAGGAAATCTACGGGGACGGAGACGTTCAGAACTTTCTCGAGAAACTCGGGGAAGATGAGTTGATCGAGCTTGCCAACCAGGCCAAAGAAGGAGTCCACATAGCAGTACCTGTTTTTGACGGGGCAAAAGAGCAGGAGATCAGAGAGGCCTTCAAAATGGCCGGGCTGCCCGACACGAGGCAGCTAACCCTCTATGACGGCAGAACAGGAGACCCGTTCCACCACAAGGTGACCATCGGCTATATGTACCTTCTGAAACTTCACCATCTTGTGGATGACAAGATACACGCCCGTTCCATTGGGCCTTATTCGCTGGTGACCCAGCAGCCTCTCGGTGGTAAGGCGCAGTTTGGCGGTCAGAGGCTGGGAGAAATGGAGGTATGGGCGCTCGAAGCATACGGAGCTGCCTATTCCCTTCAGGAATTCCTCACAATCAAGTCGGACGACGTGAGCGGCAGGGTGAAGGCATACGAATCCATCGTTAAGGGTGAAGACGTGCTTGAGCCGAGCCTGCCGGAATCATTCAACGTTCTGGTGAAAGAACTGCAGAGTCTCTGCATCAACGTTGACATGGTGAAAGAAGAAGAATAAGGAGGCCATTTTGGACGATTATTTTAAAATTTTCGATAAACAAAGAGACCCGTTGAGCTATACGGCAATGAAGTTGTCCCTGGCCTCACCGGAGCTCATCGAAAAATGGTCCTTTGGCGAAGTAAAGAAACCCGAAACAATCAACTACCGGACCTTTAAGCCGGAGAAGGACGGCCTTTTCTGTGCAAGGATTTTCGGCCCGGTAAAAGACTATGAATGCATCTGCGGCAAATACAAGAGGATGAAGCACCGCGGCATCATCTGTGAGAAATGCGGTGTCGAGGTCATTCAGTCGAAGGTCCGTCGTGAGCGTATGGGCCATATCCACCTCGCCTCGCCTATCGCACACATCTGGTTCCTCAAGAGCATGCCGAGCAAAATAGGCACGCTCCTCGAACTGACGATAAAGGAAGTTGAGCGCGTTCTCTACTTTGAGATGTACATAGTGGTCGATCCGGGCCCCTCTCAGTACAAGTTCTGTGAGCTGATCACCGAGGACAAATACCTCGAGGCCAAAGAGAAGTTCGGCGATAAATTCCTCGGCGGAATAGGTGCCGAGGCCATGCGGGAATGTCTCAGGCGGATCGATGTCGAACAGGTTGCAAAGGAGATCAGGGACGAGATGAGGGAAACCTCGTCGGATGCCAAGAGGAAAAAGCTCGCCAGGAGACTGAAGGTCGTCGATGCATTCCGTATTTCCGGAGTGAAGCCGGACTGGATGATCCTCGACATTATACCGGTCTTACCGCCGGAGCTTCGACCCCTTGTGCCCCTCGACGGCGGCAGGTTCGCCACATCCGACCTGAACGATCTTTACAGGCGCGTAATAAACAGGAACAACAGGCTCAAAAGGCTTATGGAGCTTAACGCGCCGGAGATCATTATCAGGAACGAGAAAAGGATGCTCCAGGAAGCGGTCGACGCACTTTTTGACAACTCGAAGCGCGGAAGGATCGTGACAGGCACGAGCAAGAGACCCCTCAAGTCCCTCTCCGATATGCTGAGAGGTAAGCAGGGGCGGTTCCGCCAGAACCTGCTCGGTAAACGAGTGGACTACTCGGGCCGTTCGGTTATCGTCGTCGGTCCTGAGCTGAAGCTCCACGAGTGCGGCCTTCCCAAGTACATGGCCCTGGAGCTTTTCAAGCCCTTCGTGTATAACAGGCTGATAAAGAAGGGATTTGCCACCACCATAAAGAATGCCAAGAAGCTCGTTGAGAAAGAGCGGCCGGAAGTGTGGGATATGCTCGAAGAGGTGATCAAGGAACACCCGGTGCTCCTCAACAGGGCGCCGACACTCCACCGTCTCGGTATCCAGGCCTTTGAACCGCAGCTGATCGACGGCAAGGCCATCCAGCTCCACCCCCTCGTCTGTCCGGCCTACAACGCAGACTTCGACGGCGACCAGATGGCGGTTCACGTGCCCCTGTCCCTTGAGGCCCAGTCGGAAGCACGTATTCTCATGATGTCGACCAACAACATCCTCTCCCCGGCGAGCGGCCGGCCGATCATTGTCCCCACACAGGACATCGTGCTCGGTCTCTACTATCTCACGGTCGACCGTAAGTATAAGGAGGGAGAAGGCAGGATCTTCTCTGACCCCGATGAGGTGCGGATCGCATATGATTCGGGTGAAGTCGACCTCCATGCGCGCGTAAAAGTCAGGATGGACGGAAATCTCGTCAATACCACGCCCGGCCGTATCCTGCTGCGGGAAGTGATCCCCGAGGTAATTCCTTTTTCAGTCATCAACCGCGTCATGGACAAGAAGTCCATTGGCCAGCTCGTAGACATCTGTTACCGGCAAGGCGGCGAGAAGGCAACGGTCATTCTCTCCGACAGGCTCAAAGGCATCGGGTTCCACTATGCGACCATGGGCGGCATCTCAATCTCGATCGATGATATGATCATCCCTGAGCGTAAGGAAGAGTTGATCAACAAGGCCTACGAGGAAGTCAAGGTCGTGCAGAACCAGTATTCAGAGGGCTTGATCACGGACGGCGAGCGGTACAACAAGGTTATCGACATCTGGGCGGACGTGACCGAGAGGATCGCGGACGAGTTGATGCGAGAGCTTGGATCCGAGAAGATCACCGCACCTGACGGCAGGGTGGAATATCAGAACAGCCTTAACCCCATGTTCATCATGGCCCATTCAGGCGCAAGAGGTAACGCGCAGCAGATAAGGCAGCTCGCAGGCATGAGGGGTCTCATGGCGAAGCCGTCCGGCGAGATCATCGAGACGCCCATCACGAGCAACTTCCGTGAAGGCCTGACCGTGCTCCAGTACTTTATCTCCACAAGCGGCGCCCGAAAGGGTCTCGCAGATACGGCTCTGAAGACGGCGAACTCCGGTTACCTGACCAGGAGGCTGGTGGACGTTGCCCATGACGTGATCGTGGGAGAGACGGACTGCGGTACTTTCGACGGCATCGAGGTGACGTCCCTCATTGAGGGCGGTGAGGTGATCGAACAGCTCGGCACCAGGATCCTGGGGCGGGTATCTCTGGAAGACCTGAGAGACCCCGACGGTGAGATTATCGTCAAGAGGAACGAAGAGATCAGGGAAGAACACCTGAAACAGATCGATGAGGCAGGCTACGAGACGGTCAGGATCCGCTCGGTGCTCACCTGCAGATCGAAGCGAGGTGTTTGTGCGCTCTGCTACGGCAGGGACCTCGCGAGAGGAAGACTTGTCAGCATAGGCGAAGCGGTGGGCATCATCGCTGCCCAGTCCATCGGCGAGCCGGGAACCCAGCTCACCATGAGGACCTTCCATATCGGCGGCGCTGCATCCCGACGGGTCGAGCAGTCAACGCTTGAGGCGAGGAACGAAGGCTACATCAAGCTCGTGAACGTCAAGATGGTCCTCAACAAGGAAGGACAGCCCGTGGTCATGAACCGGAACGGAGAAATCCTCATTACCAACGAGGCAGGTCACGAGCGTGAGAAGTACCCGGTTATTTACGGTGCAAAGCTCAAGGTTACTGAAGGAGAGAAGGTGACCGAGGGACAGATCTTGGCCGAGTGGGACCCTTACACCACGCCGATCCTGTCAGAGGTTTCCGGTAAGGTGAAGTTCGGCGACATCATCGAGGGCGTTACCATGCAGGAACGGGTCGACGAGGTCACCGGTCTCGCCTATAAGGTCGTCATCGAGGGACGGGACACTGAAATGCGGCCCCGTATCTCCATCAAGGACGAAAAGGGAAGAACCATAACCATCCCGGGTACCGCCAGCCCTGCCCGCTACATACTGCCCATCGGCGCCCACATAGTAGTGAACGACGGTGACGATATTTTCGCGGGCGACACGGTCTCCAAGATGCCGAGGGAAACCACCAAGACCAAGGATATTACAGGCGGTCTGCCGAGGGTTGCCGAGCTTTTCGAGGCGCGGCGGCCAAAAGAGAGCGCGACCGTCACGGAAATCTCGGGTCTTGTCTCGTTCGGCAAGCTCTCAAAAGGAAAAAGGGAGCTCATCGTGACTCCGGAGCGAGGCGAAGCACGAAAATACACCATCCAAAGAGGAAAACATATCATCGTGCACGAAGGCGACTATGTGAGGGCCGGCGAAGCCCTTATCGACGGGCCTGTTAACCCGCACGACGTGCTGAGGATCCTCGGCACAAAGGACCTTGCCCGTTACCTCGTCGATGAGATCCAGGAGGTCTACCAGCTCCAGGGCGTGAAGATAAACGATAAGCACATCGAGATCATCGTGCGCCAGATGCTGAAGCGCGTACGGATCAAGGAAGTGGGCGACACGAACTTCATCATAGACGAACCGGTGGAATGGTGGGTCTTCGAAGAAGAGAACAGACGGGTAATGGAGAACGGCGGCACGCCCGCAACGGCCGAGCCGCTCTTCCTGGGCATCACGAAAGCCTCGCTCATCACGGACAGCTTCATTTCCGCAGCGAGCTTCCAGGATACGACAAAGGTGCTCACCCAGGCGGCGATCGAAGGCCGGGTTGACTATCTGCGAGGTTTGAAGGAGAACGTTATCATGGGAAGAATCATACCCGCAGGTACGGGCTTCCCGAAATACAGAAACTACGAGATGGTCTCGCCTGACGTGGAAAAGACCGAGGAGCCCCGAGAGGAGCTCCCGGAATTACTTGAGAGCGCCACTCCGTAGCATCCGCTCCGCGAGCCGGGCTTCTTCGCTTTTAGGAAAAAGCTCTATGACCCTTTTCAAAAGGGTTGTAGAGCTTTTTTTGTCCTTAAGGTGACTGAAGCCTTCCGCCTGTCGGAGCATGGCCTTGGCCGCCTTGTCGCTCTTGGGATATTTGTCGACTACTTCTTGGAACTGCACTATCGCCTTTTCGTAATCCTTGACATTCATATAACTCTCGCCCATCCAGTAGTAGGCGTTGGGCACCAGGGTCGAATCAGGGTTTTGTTTGACGAACTCGCTGAATATTCCCGTGGCCTCGCTGTAAGCGCCTTTTTGGAACGCGTCGAAACCCTGCTTGTACAGGTCTTCGGGGGTACCCTTCGTGGTAGCGGCTCCTCCCGCCGAAAAGCCTCCCCCGCCATCTCTGCCCCTCTTAAGGTCCCGTAGCTCCGCCTTCACTTCTTCCCAGTAAGTCCGAAGCTGTGATTCAAGCTCGTCAAGCCTTCCGAGGACGCTCTTCATTTTTTCTTCCCTGCTCTCGTTGGCAACCGACAGGTCTATGACCTGCTTTCTGAGCCCCTGATCGGGAGTACCAAGAGACTTCTGCAGCTCCTTCACGTCCTTTTCCATGCGGGAAAGCCGCTGGTCAGTCCTGTCTCTGTAACTCGCCTGTTCGCTGTAGACCGATGTGACATCCTCTCTGACCTGCTTCACTTCCGTGCTTGATGCACAGCCGAAGAGAAAAAGGGCGATCAAAAGAACCGGAAGAAATCTCATTATGTCCCTCCCCCTGTAAAAGTTATTGGAATATGAAATGTGCACGCCTGTTTTTTGCCCACGCGGCTTCGGTGTGACCCGTATCGGTTGGCGCTTCCTTGCCGTACGAGATGGCCCGCATTCTTGTATCGCTCACCCCCAGCTTTGCGAGGTAATCCCTTGCCGCTTCCGCCCTTTTCTGCCCTAAGGCCAGGTTGTAGTCCGTGGTGCCCCTCTCGTCACAATGGCCTTCGATGGTCAGCTTTACCGCTTCGTTCCGAATCAGCCATGCAGCAGCTTCTTTCAGGATGGGTATGTCTTCGGACCTGATGACGTAGCTGTCAAACTCAAAGTAGACATCCGAGAAACGGGCCTTCGCCGCCTCTTCTTCGGCAGCCCTTCTCTTCCTTTCCTGCTCCTGTCTCAGCAATTCCTCCTCGCTTATAACGCCTTCTTTCCCTTTTTGGGAATCGGTGACTGCCGATTTTTGATCGTCTCCCGGAGTTGTAACCGGAACCCGCTGGGCAAGGGGTACATGGACGGGTTTTTCGGCACACCCGTAAAAGAGCATAATTGTTGCGGCCATACAAAACAGCATGATTCTCTTCATCCAAAACCTCCTAAGGCATGAATTTCGGCTGCGTTTCCTCGGCGCCGGTAAACTTCAGCTCTCTCCTGTTCTCTCCGTTGTAGAGCATCATGTAAATGGCGGTCTTCTTGCCCTTTTGGGAGGAATAGAGGATGTACCGGCCACACGGCGAAAAACTGGGAGAATCGTTAATTCCGCCGTCACTCAGCACCCGGGCGTTCGAGCCGTCCGGCCTCATCACACAGACCTCGAGAGCGCCTTCGGTCTTCGATACAAAGGCGATGAGATCCCCCTTCGGCGAAAAAGCCGGTGACGTGTTGTAGTTACCGAAGTAGGACAACCTTTTTATGTCCGGTGATCCCATATCTTTGATAAAGATATTCGGACCTCCATACATATCAGAGACAAAAACCATTTTGCTGCCGTCCGGGCTGAAGGTGGGGGATGCGAGTATCCCTTCCTTTCTTAAGAGCACTTTCTTCTCTTTCGTCTCCACGTTGACCGAGTAAATCGTGGAGAACCTGCCCGACGTATGGGCATAGGCGACGTTCTTTTTGTCTATCCAGGTCGCCCCTACCTTCATCCCTTCCTGTCTGTCCGCGTACACCTCTCTGCCTGACCCCAGCTCCGTCACGTACATATTGGGCCTGCCCTCCCTGTAGGAGGTGAAGGCGAGGTACCTTCCGTCGGGAGAAACGGACGGCGAAACGACAATATTATTCTGATTGGTTATCTTCCTGGGTCCATAGCCGTCGAGATCTGCCACATAAATATCTCTGCGCCGCTTGTCACCGGCCACAATCACAACCCTGGAGCTCATGATGCCCTTCTCTCCCGTGACGGTGAGGATTATGTCGTCGGCCAGCCGATGAACGATTCTCCTGAACTCGGCCGAGGTCGCCCTGTATCTCTTGGCGAAGAGAAGAGTGCCGTCA
>MVRP01000098.1 GCA_002067405.1 Syntrophorhabdaceae bacterium PtaU1.Bin034
AACCTGGAAGAGATGATCCGGGTGGGACGATTCAGGCAGGATCTATGGTTCCGGCTGAATGTCTTTCCGATCGTGGTCCCGCCCCTCCGTCAAAGAAAGGCTGATATTCCCGAATTAGTTGATCGTTTTATCTACAGGAAATCGAAAGAATTGAGGCTCCCGGGGTCCATACGCCTCGCCCCCGGAGCAATTGATCAGCTTATGTCGTATGACTGGCCGGGAAACATCCGCGAACTCGAAAACGTGGTTGAACGCGGATTGATCCTTAACAAGGGCGAGCCCCTGACGTTTAGCCCGTTCTTACCGTCCGACCTGCACAAACACGTTGACCCCGACTCGTTTCCTCACGAAGGACCACCTCGGACCCTCGACGAAATCATCTCGGACTATATTCGCCATATCCTTGTGCTGACCAAGGGCAAGATTCATGGTCCGGGAGGCGCAGCCGAGTTACTTGGGGTAAACCCGACCACATTGAGAAGCAGGATGAAAAAAATGCATATTCCGTTCAAGCGGTCACGATAAATTGGAGGATATTACGTTAGTTGAGCTGCATCAAATAGGCTTTGAGGTTAATCTTTTGCTTGTTCAGTCCCAGTTTGTTTCTGATGTTTTGCCGGTGGCGGTTGATGGCGTTCTCCGATACCCCTGATATCTTCGCGACTTCCTTGATCGTTTTCCCGTCCCTGATAAGGTTCGCCACCAGTATCTCCGTCCTCGTGAAGTTGGAGTAGGCGGAAGTCATCTTTTGAACGAAGGGTGAAATAATGTTTTTCAGGTTCGTTTCGAGAATATCAAGATACGTCCTCTGTTCCTCCTCGAGCCTCTTTTCCTTAAGCCTCTCGATGTAGGGCAGCACGAGTTTCTTCACGTTATCGAGGATTCTCCCCTCCATCTCGTCTTTGTCCTGCTCTCTCTGCCGCAGCAATACCTTCAGGGCGCTGTTGACTTCTTCAAGATTAATCGACTTGATCTTCAGCTCTTCCTCGGCTTTCCTTCGCGCTGTAATATCCCTGACAAATCCTCCGAGGCCTTTTCCACTCTCGCCCAGGCTCACCGCGAATTTTCGGATTTCGTAAATCTTGTCGGCAACCGTTTCTTCCCATACCAGCACAGATGAAGAATCCACCGCCCTTATGTCCGCCTTCCTTGCCTTTTCTGCGTTCTCGCGCGGCATGATATCGTAGTCCGTTTTGCCGATTATCTCCTCTCCCTTTTTTTTGAAATACGCTCCGAGCCGCTTGTTGACGATTATATAACGGAACCGCGCGTCCTTGAGAAAGACCCCGTCAGAGGTGGAATCGATGAACGTGCGATAACGTTCCTCGCTCGCCCGCAGCTTGTTTTCGGCCTCCTTTCGTTCGGTAATGTCCCGTACGATAGCCTGAAGCAGGCGGGTGTTTTTGTCTATCTCGATCTTGTTAAGGCTCACCTCCGCATCGAACACGCTGCCGTCGAGCCGGCAGTGCCTCCACTCGAAGAACTGGGGTCTCTCGTAGAACGCGGCTTTTCCCCTTTCAATAGCCTTCTCCTTTGAAATCCTCCCATCCGGCTGGAATGGAGGTGAAAACCTGTACGGCGTCTGTCCGATAATCTGTTCTCTCGAACAGCGGAAGATCGTCAGGAATTTCTGGTTGCAGTCGACAAACACCTCCCCCCGCATGAGGAATATCCCGTCGTTGGCGTTGTCGAAGAGGGTCCGGTATTTAATCTCGCTCTCGCGGAGTTTCTCCAGGGGGTCTTTACGTTCGGAAGCGTTCTGTGGCCCGTCCTTTTCTTTCATCTTGCATCTCCAAAAAAATCAGATACTTGCAGAATATCGATATTTTACCATTTCCGGCCGGGAAGACAACAGAAAACTGAGGACGGAAAAACTGTCGAAAAGTGCAACGGGGCGGGAGAAACGAGCCGCGTGAGAGCCGGAACCCGGTTTTCGCGGCTCTTATGCCTGGCTTAAGATGGTCTTTGCGAGCAGTTCGAGCGGCGTTATCTTGTCTACCGCCTGCAGTTTGATGGCCTCTTTCGGCATTCCGAACACGACGCACGAATTCTCGTCCTGGGCTATCGTGTACGCCCCCTGCTCTTTCATCTCCCGCATACCCCTGGCCCCGTCGTCTCCCATGCCCGTCATGATCACCCCTATGGCGTTCTTTCCTGCATAGCGGGCGGCCGAACGAAAGAGCACGTCAACCGAGGGCCTGTGCCTGCACACAAGGGGACCGTCCTTCACTTCCACATAGTAGCGGGCGCCGCTCCTTTTCAAAAGTGTATGCCTGTTGCCGGGGGCGATCAGCGCCCTTCCCCTGATCACCGTATCGTCGTTTTCCGCTTCCTTTACGGATACCCTGCATATCGAGTCAAGCCTGTTCGCGAATGCGCGGGTAAAATGCTCGGGCATGTGCTGGACGATCACCATGCCCGGCGCATCTTCGGGCAGCGCCTCCAGAAGGATGCGCAGAGCTTCCGTCCCTCCCGTTGAAGCACCTATCGCCACGACCTTCTCCGTGGTTTGCACCATGGACTTGTTCATCTGCCTGGGAATGATGACATCAGCGGTCAGCTTTGGTGTTACACGGATGGGTGCGGCAACAATCCTTCGAACGTGCGCCTTTGCCGCTGCCTTCACCGCATCGCACAGGACTATTTTCGATTCTTCGATGAATTGCTTCACTCCAAGCTTCGGTTTCTGGATGATGTCGACCGCTCCGTACTCAAGGGCCTTGAGTGTTGTCTCCGACCCGTTTTCAGTAAGGGAAGAGCACATAACGACCGGTATGGGGTGCTGGGACATAATCTTCTGAAGGAAAGTGATGCCGTCCATCCGCGGCATCTCGACATCGAGGAGGATCACATCGGGAACCGCCTCTTTCAATCTTTCGGCAGCCGCGTAGGGGTCTCCGGCAGCCCCTATTACTTCGATAGCAGGATCGGATGCCAGTATGTCGGTCAAGGTCCGGCGAACCACCGCAGAATCGTCGACAACGAGGACTTTCACCATGACGGCCTTCCTTTTATGCGTTTCAGCAATATCCGCCCCCTGCACGTATCAAAAACTATCTTTCTTCCCCTATTCCCGCCCACGTCACACGCGATCATCGTCAGCTTCTCGGCCTTGATAATACTTATAGCGGCCTCAACGTTAGATTGCCCCACGCTTGATCTTTCGTTGCTGTAATCCAGTACGTTGGCTCCTCCGAAGAGCTTCACTTCAATTTCCTCTTTTTTTGCTCCCAACATCTGAAGCTTTCCAAGCATGTAATAGATGGAGGTGTCCACATAGCGGAATGCCTCTCCCGAAGACGGGCTCCTGGGAAGAAGCGCATGGCAGATGCCCGCAACTTTACACTTTTGGCTGAACATGGTGACCGCCACGCATGAGCCGAGAACAGTCGTGACCAGGCTCGGTTTTTCGGAGAGAAAAAGCTCTCCCGGTTTAAGGTAGATTTTCTCGGTCTTCATCCGGTCTTCCGGTAGACTGTGGGCGTAACCTGGCATAACGGCACCTCCATTCCAAGGAGTGTTTCAGAATGTCCCATAAACAGATATCCGTCAGTTGAAAGGTAGCGGCAAAACTTCCTGAGGAGCTTCTCCTGGGTCGGCTTGTCAAAGTAGATGATGACATTCCTGCAAAAGATAATGTCCACGGGCTCCTGGAACCCGAAGTCACCATCCATAAAGTTCAATCTCCGGAAGGTCACCCGTTCGCGCAGCTCGGGCACAATGCGGTATACCCTGTTCTCGGGGTCTTTGCTCTTGAGCAGGTATTTCTTGCGTAGCTCTATCGGAATCGGTATTATACGCTCCTCATCATAGATGGCGAGTGCCGCCTTCTCCAGTACCTTTGTCGAGATATCAGTGGCAAGTATCGCGTAATCCGTTCCCTGGTGATCTCTTGTATACTCGTTCATGACTATGGCAAGGGTATACGGCTCTTCTCCGGTAGAGCACCCGGCGCTCCACAGCGCAATCGGTCTCCTGGCATGCCCCTGTCGAAGACGGGGCAAGGCCTTCTGAACAAGGTAATTGAAGTGAACCGGCTCTCTGAAAAAATCCGTCTTGTTTGTCGTGATCGCATCAATCATGCAGATCAGTTCTTCTTCCATCCCTTTTGGGCTGAAAAGATAGTCGCAGTATTGAGAGAATGAAGCGACGCCGACAGTTCTGAGCCGCTTCTGAAGGCGGGCTTCAAGCATGATCCTTTTTGACTCGGTGATCTTGATCCCGCACTCGGTGTATATGAACTGCCTCAGCCGGGAAAATTCCCTGTTCGAGAGCGGTCTCGGAGTCTGGTTCATTTAAAAATACCTTCTTGTTCGTCGGCCGGCCGCCCCATTTGAGAAAATGTCCATCTGCCGCGCTCTGCGCGCCTTGCGTCCTCCGACGTACATTCAGTACGTCTCCGGCCTGCAAAACTTGCAGAGCATCGACATCTGAAGCATTTCCTCAAATGGGATCGTCCACCCGAGCCGGAATTGAACTTTCTTGTCGCCAATTCCGGCATTATAGGAGCAACTGCGCAATTGGTTACGGTCGGCATAAAGCCGACAAGATCGTTTTCTTTATGCTGTCTCTTCCCAACATTAAAGACCCCCTTTCCAGACCCGGAGAATCCCCTTCTCTCGCGAACATTGCGGGAACGTCCGGGTTGCGACCCGTCTGTGGACGACGGGTGCCCCGCGCCATTGGCTGAAGCATATGGAATGGTGCGGGGCGCGCAGGGCGAGGACTGTTTAAGCGTAGTCCGACGACGAGAGGCGGGTACCCGCGCGAAGCGTGGGTGGATGAGTTCCGCAGCCCAATGGAATAGGCAATAACGCCGGGTACCCGCCCTCCGAGCTTGCTCTGGGCGGGTGGCAACGGGTCGGACGTGGAGCACTTGAGAGCGAAGAAGGGGTTCGGAGGGTCTGGGGGACCAGCCATCAAAAACCCGTGTCTTTTATGAGTCGTGATTTTCCTCCCATCCTTCAATGTTTGGTTCTTTAACCGCAGGCCGCCTCGGCCAGTTCTACATTTCTCACCAGCTTCGGCACGTCCACGATCAATGCCACCGTCCCGTTCCCCAGGATCGTCGCCCCTGATACGGCGTCCACGCCCCGGTACACCTTTCCGAGGGTCTTGATAACGGTTTGGTGCTCTCCCACAACGCTGTCCACCACGAGGCCCACCCTGTCGCCGTTCACTCCGGTTATCACTATCTGCTCTATGGGCGGCGGTTCACCCGGAATCCGGAACTCGTTTCTCAGCCTGACGTACGGGACGATCTCGCCCCGTATATTGGCTATATTCCTGCCATGGGCCTTCCTTGTGTCTTCGTTCGTGAGTTCAACACACTCCTCGACTATGGAAAGGGGCAACACAAAGTGCTCATCGGCAAGCCTCACAAGGAGCCCTTCGACTATGGCGAGGGTGAGGGGGAGTTTTATGGTGATCGTGGTCCCCTTCCCTTGTTCGCTCGCGATCTGTATGGAACCTCCGAGGCCGTCAATCGCCTTCTTTACGACGTCCATTCCCACGCCGCGCCCCGAAACACTGGTTATCCGGCTCGCGGTTGAAAAACCCGGGGCGAAGATGAAACCGAATACGTCCCGGTCCGTCAGCTCTTGACCGGCCGAAGCAAGCCCTTTTTCTATGGCCTTGGCAAGTATTGCCTCCCTGTCGAGGCCTTTGCCGTCATCCTTTATGCGGATGATGACGTTCGCTCCCGAGTGACTGGCGGAAAGATGAATTACGCCGGCCCTGGGTTTGCCGTCGGAGAGCCTCTTTTCCGGTGATTCGATGCCATGGTCTATCGAGTTCCTTATCACATGGACGAGAGGATCGTTAAGTCTCTCTATGACCGTTTTGTCCAGTTCTGTCTCGGCGCCTTCGGTCGTCATCTCTATCTCTTTTCCGAGCTCCTGGGAGAGATCGCGAATGAGACGCTTGAATCTGCCGAAGGTAGTGCCTATGGGAAGCATACGGATACTCATGGTGTTATCCCTCAGCTCGGCTGTCAACCGCTCGACCTCCTCGGCTATGGCGCCCAGGTCGTTGTCTCCCGAGATCGACGCGGTCTGGCTGAGCCTCGCCTGGACCGTGACGAGCTCTCCTACCAGATTGACCAATATATCCAGCTTCTCCGCCGGGACCCTTATGCTTGATATTGCTTCTTCCTTTGAGGTTTTCTCTCGTATTTTTCGCACGTGCTGTTGCTCGGTGAGCGCCGAGTCCACCTCGTTCTGCGTCACGATCCCCTTCTCACAGAGGATCTCTCCCAGGTATTTCCTTTCGCTCAACACATTTCGCAGGTCTTCCCTGGTGATTTCGCCCCGATCCAGCAGGATCTCCCCGATCCTCCTGTCCCCCGGCTCGTCGGGTCCGCCCGCCCCTCCCGCTATTGTCTCGATCTTGATATCACATATGTCTTCCACGAAGATAAAGACATCCTTTATGGTATCCATCCCCCGGCCGGAAGTGAGGATGATATCCCACCCCATGTAGCAGTATTCGGGGTTCATGTGCTCAAGGTCGGGAATATCGTCGAGTTGCGCGACGATGCTGCACTCGCCCAGCCCTCTGAGCTCTTCGAGGAGGAGCAACGGGTTCGTTCCGCTCAGGAAGATTTCTTTCGAGGGCCTGAAACGGATACGGTAGGTGACCATTTCCTCGTCTTCGGTCGTCCCGGGAGCCGAAGAGCCGGCGGCCGGCTCAGTGGACCCCACCCCTTCTTTCTCCAGGCCCAGCCTCACAAACCCGTCGATGGCCTGCTGTAATGATGCCTCCCGGACCGTTTCTTCCGGGGATTCATCGAGCATGATCTTGATAAAATCCCGTGCCTGAAGGGTAAGGCTGATCAGTTCTTTCGTCACCTGAAGCTGTCCGTTCCTCACTTTGTCGTAAACGGTCTCTATCTGATGGGTAAATGCCGCCACATCATCAAAACCGAACATGGAGCCCGAACCCTTGATCGTATGCATGGCACGGAATATCCTGCCTATCAGTTCTCCGTCGTCCGGCGCCTCTTCCAGTTCCAAAAGGGAACCTTCAAGCTCGGAAAGCAGCTCGTAAGCTTCCTCCCTGAATGCTTCCCTGTGAATATCCTTCATCCCAGCACCTTCTTGATCACGGCAACAAGCTGGTCCGGCTTGAAGGGTTTCACGATCCATCCGGTCGCTCCGGCCTGCTTGCCTTCCATCTTCTTCGAGTCCTGTGATTCAGTGGTAAGCATGATTATGGGGATGAACCTGTAAGAAGGCTGCGCCCTCACCCCTTTGATGAGGCCTATGCCGTCCAGCCTAGGCATGTTAAGGTCTGTTATTATCATGTGTATGGGCTTACCGTTGGTCTTGTCCAAAGCGTCCTGCCCGTCGGTCGCTTCTATCACGTCATATCCCGAATTCCTGATCGTAAAGCTCACCATCTGCCTCATGCTCGCCGAATCATCCACCACCATGATCGTCTTCGCCATTTCTCACCCCTCCCACAGGCAATTTCCGCCACAGCCCCTCCCGGACTGTGCTGATGGCGGCTGAACGCATCCCCTGTCCGCACGATACCCCGCCTTCTCCAGCAGCTCCCTGAACAGCGAAGGAGGCGCGGCCGCGAGAGACAAACTCTTTTTCAGTCCCGATACCGACTTTTGTGCTGCACACAGGAGCTGAAGGCTCGATATGTCTACTTCGGTCACCCTCTCGAGATCGACCACTATATCGAATCCCTCGTGTATCGCATGCAAAAGCGCTTCTCCAACTTGAGCTATAGTGCTGACCGTAAATTCGCCCTCCACTTCGATGCGGGACGAATCGGCAAGCCGTTTTATTGCGACGGACATTGTTTAACCTCCAATAAATCTGTGCACGGTCACATCGCGAGAAGGCCGGGGGCGCGGGCAACGCGAGGCGAAACCACGATATCGGAGAATTGAAGGATCCGATCGACTCCGACAAAAACCCTCGTTCGCCCGTCCTCCTCAACGGCGTGTCACTTATGATTTATCGGCGTCGAAAGACCATACTTAAAGCCATTCGACTCAAGGGAGGCGGCGCTGCGGCATGAGATCATGGTTCCTTTACTTATCGGGTACTTATACTCTTTTTGACAAAATTTTCTAAACTAATATCAAAAAGAGGCGAACATTGAATATATGATGTCTTCCACGTCCCGAATTTTAGGAAAGCTCAGACGCATCACCCTTAAGAGGGAAAGAGCGTCAATTACGGAGAGCAACAAGCCTTTAGATTATCATGCTGACGAGAACAGCGGACAGTACCGTGAGTGGACGGATCGAATGGAAGCCCTCGGCAGGGATCTCTACGTCCTCGCCGTCTCGACGGAACAGGAGTTCCTTTCGGCAGGAGAAAAGCTTAATGATTTTTACGTGCGGTCAATGGATATTTCAAAGACATCCGCTTCCGTTCTGGATGCCCTTTCACCCGAGAAGCTTGAAGCGATTACCAACCGCTTTCAGGACCTCCTGGATCGAATAGGCAATTATCTCGGAAAAAGCGAGATCGAGTTCGACGAGAGCACAAAGGTGCTCAATGACCTGTTTGCGGTCGCGGGGAAGATCCGCAAACCAATAGCCGGTTTCAAGAAGATAGTAAAAACGCTTGAGATATTGAGTATTTCCACTAAGATCGAGAGCGCGCAGCTGGGCCGGGAGGGTGAAGACTTTGTCACCATCGCCGACGACGTGGAGAAATTATCGGTTCTCATAGGATCGAGCTTCGCAGACATACTGGCAAGGGCAGATTCTTTGAGCTCGTCGGTCGAGCAGACGCTTTCAAAAGTTGCCGGGCTCCGGGCAAAACAGAAAGACAAGGTGCAATCCATTCTGGACGCTACCCGTTCAAGCCTCGATTCCATCAAAAGAAAAAACGAGTCATCGACGGCGACTGCCGGCCGGATATCGGCTGATTCAGACGAAATAACCGGACAGATCGGCGAGGTCGTTTCGTCGGTGCAGTTTCATGACATTACCAGGCAGCAGGTAGAACATGTAAAGGAAGCGCTCGAGCAGGCGGGCGCACGGCTCGCAGGTAAGCTCGATTCCCGTGAGACCCTCACACCGGAGGGCACAAATGGGCTTGAAGCAGCAATTGCAGATATACACGCCGTGTGCGAACTCCAGAAAGCGCAATTGATCGACTCGGGAGAGAAATTCTACCGCGCAGCAGAAAACATCATCGGTAATCTTAAAGGCATAGCGGGCAATATCATGAAGATCTACATGGATGCCGAAGGCCTGGCAGGAGCTGAGGGCAAAGCTTCCTCATCCTTTTCCGCGATCGAAAGGAATCTCTCTTCTGCCGTTTCCCATTTCAATGAAATAAGGGGAGGGATTTTCGGACTGGCAACGGCAATGGGGGAACTTACGGGGACTGTGGGAGAAATGTCGCGCTTCGTGGAAGATATCGAAGAGATTGGAGCGGAGATTGAGCTTATAGCAGTGAATGCCCGCATCAAGGCGGCGCACACCGGTGCGGAGGGCGCCCCGCTCGGCGTTATAGCCGAGGCCATTCAGAGACTTTCGGCAGATGCGCGCGTGCAGAAGACCGCGGTGTCGGAGGAACTGAAGCGTATAATGGAAAGTGTGGACCTGTTGCGCAAAAACACCGGCGCAACAGACCAGATGAGCCAGACGGACAATCTGCTCGATGAGCTTGCCCTTCTGCTTCACGAGCTTCGGGACGTCAATGAGAATGCTTTATCGCTTCTTTCCGAAGTCGAGCAACAAGGGAAGAGGCTTGCATCCGACATAGAAGATACCGCGGCACGAATAACGGTTCATCACGAATTCATGAAGAAGATCGAGCGCGCAACCGCGGACCTTGGATCCATCGCCGCCACATCCAAGAAGCTCCTTTCCGGCAACGGGAAGTCCCTTGAGCCGGGCATGTTAAGGCATCTTGAAAAGAACTACACCATGCACAGCGAGCGCCATATCCACCGTTCCTTCGCACAGTCAAACGGTGGTCCGAACCAGCCCCTGCCGTTGCCCGTCATAAAACCGGCAGCGAAAACCGATGACGGATTCGGGGACAACGTCGAGCTCTTCTGACAGCCAGCCCGGGTATCAAAAGAGCATCGACGCGACTCGGATCAGGCAGCGATGACCCTGTTCCTTAGTTCGTGACCTTGTACCCTGCTTTTTCCACTGCCTTTGTCAAATCCTCCTTCTTGATCCTGGATTCGTCAAAGGTAATGTTCGCGCTACCCATACTCACTTCCGCTTTGGATACACCGGGTAGCTGATCCACCGCCTTTTTTACCCGCATTACGCAGTGTTGGCAACTCATACCTTCGATCTTCAGCTTTGTCTCTGTCATGATCTCCTCCTTTTTCTTGCCTCATGGCAAAATCATCGACCTTTTTTACTCAACTGCGCTACCACTTCATAGGCTGCCTTCTCCTGCTCCCGCGAGAATGAGAAAGGGGAGCGTGCCGTCACATCGTCAGGATCAGTCTGTTTTCTTCCCCTTCCAATGAGTAATTGCCGCTCTTCACCAGGTTTTTGACGATTATCATCGAAAGGTCGTCGCTGCCTTCACCATCCTCAAATGGATTGTAAGGTTCGCCGGCATATGCGATGGTCATGTCAATGGTGCCGGTGTTCTCGGAATAGCCAACAGTGGCACTCATATCGACCGGTTCTCCTTGTCTGCCGAGCAGTTTGTTCATGATCAGCTCCTCGAACACGAGCTGAACGTTGTAGATCTGTTTTTCGGAGAGGAACTGGTTGCGCCCGAACTTCTCGATCCCCGCGTTGAGGCTGTACAAGTCGAAATCTCTGGACTTGATTTCAAATAAGAAGGTCTTGATATTGTGGATAAACGCTCGCGTCTTGTCCTTTTGTGGCTGCTCGAAGATCTGTTGCGGCGTCCCTTCTTCAAAGATGATCCCCTCATCCATATAGAGCACCCGCGTCGCGACATCCCGGGCGAATTTCATTTCATGGGTGACGATCATCATGGTCATCCCCTCAGCCGCCAGCTTGCGGATAACTGTGAGCACCTCGCTGATCATGGTCGGATCGAGCGCCGAAGTCGGCTCATCAAACAGCACGATTTCCGGTTCCATTGCCAGGGTCCTGGCAATGGCCGCCCGCTGTTTCTGGCCGCCCGACAATTCATGGGGATAGACATACGCCTTTTCCTTGAGCCCCACCATTTTCAGCAGCCTCATGCCGTCATCGAAAGCATCCTGGCGGCCCCTCTTCAAAAGGTGAACCGGTCCGAGCATGATGTTTTCGATCACCATCAAATGCGAAAAGAGATTAAAGGACTGAAAAACCATGCCCATCTTCCGGCGAATCTTGAAAACATCGGTGCTTTTATCAAGAAGGCTGACCCCGTCAATCGTAATTTCCCCGCCGGTCGGCGCCTCAAGGAGGTTGATGCAGCGCAAAAGGGTGCTCTTGCCCGTGCCGGAAGGTCCGATTATGCATATAACCTCTCCCTTCTTTATTTCGACGTTCACGTCTTTTAACACGGCGAGATCGCCGAACTGCTTGGATAAATGTTTCACCGTGATCATCGGTCCACCACGCCTTTCACCACCCTCTTCCTCCGGCTCGGGTCAACTCGCATTTCTACGAGAGACAACAGGAAGGCCATGGCATAGGCAATGACAAAATAGATCAGGGCAGTGGCAACGAGCGGAAAGAATGCCTCATAGGTGCGGCTGCGGATAATATCGCTGATTTTGGTCAGATCCTGGACCGCGATATAGCCGACGACCGACGTCATCTTGAGCATGGAGATAAACTCGCCCTTGAACACCGGCAGGACATGCCTTGCCGCCTGCGGGAACGTGATCCTGGTGAACACCTGGGTCCTGTTGAAGCCGATCGCGTAAGCCGCTTCGTGCTGCCCCTTGTCCACTGCGTCAATGCCCGTTCGCATCATCTCCGACACGTAAGCGGCGAAATTGATGGAAAAGCCGAGGACCGCGACAAGGATCGCGTTCACATCAACACTGCCGAAGACGATGTAATAGAGAATCATCAGCAGCACGACGATGGGTGTTCCCTGAACCCCGCGGATGAATATCTTGGCCGGGATATTCGTCCATCCGGTTCTTGCGCGGCGCATGACGCAGACGCCGAATCCAAGTAACGTGCCGAAGATCGCCGAAAGGATCGATATCACAATGGTTACCCATAATCCGCGCAACACCAGTTTGTAGCGGTCTTCGGCGATGAATGTCCGCCGGAAACTCTTCACGAAGCCGGACCGGATGCGATCGAGGCTGACGCTTTCCCGTGAGCCGGCCTTCGCGGCCACGGCCACCACAGCACCGCCGGTAAGTGTGGGAACGCTGAAGAGAACCGATTTGGCCCGCTCCTCCGTGATAGTGATAAACGCCCCTGCCATGTCACTTTTCCCCGATATGAGGGAAGGGATAATGGCGGCAAAATCCATATCCATGATTTCCAGTTTACGCCCCAGTTTCCTGGCAACGATCGTTGCCACCTCGATATCGTACCCGACCAGCGTCCCGTCCTTGATATAAACGAACGGAGGGCTGCCGCTGTCCGTGGCAAACCGGATCACCCCGTGTTGTCCTTCGGGTTTTTGCTCCTGAAGGACTTTCTTTGCATCATCCTCACCGAACCATTTGGCCTCCAGCTTTTTGAGTGTCCCGTCGTCCCTCATCACTTTCAGCACCGCATCGACTTGCCGGCGCAACTCGGTCTGGCCCGGGGAAAAGGCAAAGGCATAATCTTCCGAACAGACCCATTCTTTGATATAGGTTAAGCCGGACGTGCGGCGCATGATGTCGAGCATGGACACTTCCTCAACCAGGAACCCGGCTATCTTCCCTGCCCTCACTGCCTCTATCTGATCAGTAAAAGTGGCAAAGTACATGGGTATGGATCGGGAAAGCCTGTCTTTCAACACCATCTCATAGTTAGTGCCCGTCTGAACACCGACCTTTTTACCCGCAAGCTGCGCAAGGTCCGTAATCGGCCCTGCACCTGCGGCTTGTGTCGGAAGCCGGTCCTTGCGGACGAGGAAAGAGATTTCCGAGTCCACGTAGGTATCGGAGAAAAGCATCATCTTTCTGCGTTCAGGCGTCGCGTTCAGGTTCGCTATGAGCAAATCGATCTTTCCGCTATGGGCAGCAGCGACAATCGCAGGATACTCTATCGTAGAAAACGTGCACTTTGCATTGAGGAAGAGCGCGAGCCGTTTGGAGAACTCCACGTCGAATCCCGACAATTTTCCATCAGCATAGAAGTTCATCGGTTCGTTCACGCCGGTCGTGCCGATCTTCAAGGTCATGACCGGGTTTTTCGGTTCCGGCACATGGGGCATCCTGGTGTTCTTCCCCAGTATCCAGCGGCGGTACATGTCCTGATAGGTTCCGTCGGCCCTGTACTGTGTGATGAAAGCGTTGACCCTTTTAATCAGGTCCTCACGCCCGAATGCCGAACCGACGACAATGAATTCGTCGCCGATCTTCTCGTCCATCAAGGTCAGGTCCTGGTTGTTAATGGTGACGTACTGCAAGGCATGCCGGTCAAAGGCGAAGGCATCGATCTTGCCGTATTTGACTGCGAGGTAACCATCGGCAACGGATTGGAAATACTGAATCCTTGATTTGCCGAACTTCTCTTCGACGATCGTCGTCGCTGCCGCAGACTGAGGAACACCGATAGAGTATTCGGAGGCGTTTATTTGACCAGCGCCGTACAGAATGGTTTTACCGTTGTCCCGGCAGGACACCAGCAAAAGACAAAGAGCGGCTAAAACAAAAAGGGCGGCGCTCCTCCTGCTTTTTTCTTGATCCCACCGCTTCACCCTTTTTACATCCCTTTAATAGCCCGGATTGTCAAGACTATTTTTACGATGCAGACTGCTTTTGCCTCCCGCTGTCCTTACCCACGGGAGGACTGCCCTTTCCGGCAAGCACCTTCAGTACGAGTAGGGCTAGGGCGGGGCATTGCCGACCCACGCTTTCCGTACGCGGCTTCAGTTTGGGGCTTCGTTGACTACGCTATCTTTCGGCAAGTTCCCTTCACCCTTCCGGAGTAACAC
>MVRP01000099.1 GCA_002067405.1 Syntrophorhabdaceae bacterium PtaU1.Bin034
GATAACGGACATGAACAGGGCTATCGATTTGGGTCTCGACGACGCCGACGCTCGCTTTAACAGGGGAATCGCGCGCTCCCGCAAGGGGCTGGACGGCCTCGCGGCCTCCGATTATTGCCGCACCTATGACATGAACCCGGCCGTTCTCGGAAACTGATCATCGCAGCTAATTCGCTCGTCTTGACAAGTGTTCCTTCTAAAGTTACTGTCTATGGATGCAGGTTGTGTTTATTCCTGCCGTTTAGGAACCGGAAGAAGGGGAATGTTTCACCACCGGAGCGGGCGGTGAGCATAGGCTTGACAAAAACCCAACGAACAAGAGGAGGAAAGATGAGACTTCCCGATTATATTACCGCCGACGAAGTACGAAGGGTGTGCAAAGAATTGGGCATTCGCGACTGGACCTCATTGAAGGAGCCGACGGCGACGCTTGATGAGGCCAGGATCATCCTCAACGAGGTGAATTCCGAACAGATGCCCATAGATCTCGAACAATTCAGGGCCGGGCTGGATGTGGAGTTGGAGCACGGGACACGTTTCAGCGATGCGAATGTAACCAATAACCATCCTGTTATTACCGGCATGATTGTCCTCGCCCATATGAAGGAATCCCTCGATTACTATAAGTTGCTGGACGTCGCTGAAGCAGAAGGGGATCTTGCCAAGGCAATTGCCTCCGGCAACCTGGAAAAGATCAAGAAGTATTACAAAAAAGTCTCTGAGGCGAGAGCAATCCTTTCGGAAGCGCAGGCGGGAATGGTATAGGATCTGACGATGTTTTTGGCTCCTATCAAACTGCTTTTCCTGGTCTTCCTGATATTTTGCGTACTCTATATCGTACGCCGGGTACGAGGAAGGGGAAGGGACAGCCATTTTGAGAGTCCCGGTGATATTCTGAAAAGAAGATATGCCCGCGGTGAGATCAGCAGGCAGGAATTCGAGAAGATGAAAAGGGACCTGAAGATCTGACGGCTGTCTGCCGGCGAATTCAGGAGAGCTTCTTCAGGGCTTCTGCCAGGTCTTCCAAAGGCGGACGCTGGTTTATGTCGTGTACGTCGATGTACCGTATGATCCCCTCCTTGTCGATCACGAACAACGCCCTTTCGCTTGTGCCGTCAGAGCGGAGCACGCCGTACTTTGCCGATACCGCGCCATGAGGATAGAAGTCTGAGAGCACCGGGAACCACAACCGGTCTTCAGACATCTGCTTCGTCCACGCATAAAGGGTCGGGATGTTGTCAACGGTGATGCCAAGGAGGATAGCATCACTCTTGTCGAACAAATCCCTGGCGATGTTGTAGCCGGGCCATTGATCCGAGCATACAGGCGTCCAGGCCGCCGGGACGAACGAGAGGACAACATTCTTTTTCCCCCGATACTCGGTGAGCGATATCTTCTTGCCGTCAACTGACGGCAGAGTGAAATCAGGCGCCGCATCCCCCACTTTTACCTTAAGCGTACTGTCCACCGGCTTGAGCACGTCAGACGGGTAGATGTTTTCCCTGGGGGTCTCCCGTTCACTAAAGACCTCAGCCGCCCGGAGCACCCCGGCAAGACAGATCAGACAAAAGAGGATTCCTGCGAGCGCTCTTTGCTTCTTCATACCTTCCCCCTACTATTTCAATCCGGCTGCCTTTATGAGGTCTGCCAGGAACTGAGAGGCGTCTTTGAACGCTCCCGGTTTGTAGAAAACCTCCTGCTCAGCCCCTTTGCCATCCACTTTCACTCCGATGAACGTAGGTGTCCCCGGTACGTCAAACTTCTTTGAGATCTCGGAGTTGGCGTCGGGAAAAAGAGGGAAGGGTACTTTGAATTTTTCTTTGAACATGTTGAGCTCATAGGGACTGTTGCTCATCCCTACCCCGATTATCTTGATCTTGCCTTTCAAGCCCGGGTCTTTCTCTATGCGCTCGTACACTTCGTTGAGGAGCGGCGCGACGCGCTGACAATAGGGGCAGTAGACACTAAGGATCTCGATAAGAACTACCTGGGCCTTAACGTCTCCTACACGGAAAGTGCCCGATTCCGGGACACCCAGGTAGATCGACTCCATCTCATTTTGAGGCACAGGGAGCTGAAGGGCAGGAAATGGAGCATTCCTCGCGGTCCGCTGTTGAGCCTGTGCAGATGCATCAATGACGGGGGATAGCAGAAGCAATAAACCAACCATCCAAATTCCGATTCCTTTTGCGTAACTGTCCCTTCTCATAACTGTCCCTCCTTTTTTAATGCGCTCATATCAACGGTAAGTACAGGAAAGATAATCGTCAAGGGAGAATGGAAGCAAGGAGAGGGCTATACCGGGTGTTCTGTCCCGGCCTTGAGCTGCAGAAGAAGGTTGACCAGGTCGTTCATTTGGTAAGCTGCGTTGATCCCGCTGGGATTGGGCAGCACCCACACCGCGGTCTCACCTATCGTCTCTGCCTGTCGCCCCATCTTTGCCTTTGGCCGTCCGGCGGCCTTTCTGTACGCGTCGATGCCGAGCACCGCAAGGACCTCCGGCCTGAATTCCAACACCTTCTTTTCCACGATCTTCCATCCTGTCTGCAACTCCCCGGCCGACAGCTCCCCCGCCTGTACCGTAGCGCTGTTGACGATATTGATAATGCCGTAGCCTGAGTCAAGAAGCAGATGTTCGTCATAGGGGGAAAGCTGCCGGCCGGTGAAGCCGGCACGGAACAGGGCGGTCCAAAACCTGTTTCCGGGATGTGCAAAATGATGGCCCGTTGCACCCGAGTAGAGGCCGGGGTTGATCCCGCAGAACAGTACCTTCAGGCCCGGTGCGATAACATCCGGTACTGACCGGCCTCTCGCGGCCAGCAGCTCATCTTTTTTCGGACGATGGGGAGAAAGCGCCGGCATATTCATATCCAGTATAAGTGACGGATGAGGCTGATGCAACCACTGCAATCCTGTATTCCGACAACCGGTTAGCGTGGAGAATCGGTCCGGCCGAAAGGATGGGGGATTCATCCGGCCGTACACAAGGAGCCGCGGTCGGATGAGGCATAAGGAAGAACCTGTTTTTTCCGCGCGCAACACGGCAATTGTTGTTGCATCACATTTTTGTTAGATGGTATAACACAAATTTAGGGAATGTATACAGATAGGCAGACAAGAGTAGGTATCGCCTGCAGGACTGCGCCTGACGCCGTTGTCTCCGGAGCAGCCCTGGTCAGGGAAGCCATGTCGTCAGGAAATATTGAAAAACCTGACCATGTTTTTGCCTTTTGTTCAAGTTCGGTCGGCCCGTTGAGCTTCTTCAACGGTATACAGGAGGTTGTGGGTAAAGAGGTTCCTGTTACGGGAGGGTCGGCAATAGGGGTCATAAGCAACCATTTTCTGTCCTATCAAAATCAGACCGCGGGCGTTATGGTCGTCCAATCGGACAGCATCAAGTTCAGGGTCAAAGCGGCCGGCGGCCTTGGCAAAGGAGAAACAGAGACCGGAGAGAGATTGGCGGAAGCACTGTCTCGAGAGCCGGAAGACAAGCTGTTTCTTATATTTTATGATTCGATCAAAAATCCGCCGACCCCGGATTCACCTCCTATGATGAACGCATCTTCCTCCTTGCTCAGGGGCATCGACCGAGTGTTGGAACAGGTTGTTCCTGTGGTGGGCGCCGGCCTTGTCGGCGATTACGACATGGGCCCGACAGTACAGTTCTGTGGCGCTTCCCCCGAGTCGCAGCATGCGGTTGGGGTGATGGTGAGCGGCAATGTTTGTGCATACCATCGGATAATGCACGGGTGCATGCCTCTTGATGGAATATACCGTACGATTACCTGCATCGAAGGGCCTATTTTGCGCGGTCTTGACGGGAGGCCGGTTGTCGAGACCGTTAACGAGATGTTCGGGAGTGACGAATGGCAGAAAGAACATCCTGTAGATTTTTTGACTATAGGCGTCAACTGCGGCGATAGATACGCCACGCGGTTCCAGGAAGGGGATTACGTGAATCGTCTGATAGTCGGCGTCACTCCTGATAAAAGTGGGGTGGTAATGTTCGAGCCGGATCTCGCGGAAGGCACCGAGATCCAGTTTATGGTCAGGGATACGGAACGCATGACGGAGTCAGCCAGAGAGAATACGGAGCGGCTGATGGAAACCCTGCATGCTGACAAGAAAAGACCTCTCTTCGGCATCTACATCGATTGCGCCGGACGGGCCGGAGCCTATTCTCACAGGACAACAGAGGAGGCATCTGAAGTTCAGAAAGTCCTCAATCATCACAATATTCCCTTCTTGGGTTTCTATTCGGGGGTAGAGATAGCGCCACTGCTGGGAAAAAGCAGGGGGCTTGACTGGACCGGGGTACTCATAATCTTGGCAGAGGATTCGGAGATAGGTGGAAAGAAGATCTGATGAACAAAACAGGGTCGAATATTATAAGCATATTGCGCAGGAAACCGGAAAGAAGTATCTCCGAGAGGTAAGCAAGCTCTCGCGCACTATCACCCAAATCAGGCAGGCCGAAGGAGCTCTGGAGCGGTACAGGATCCTGTCGAAAGTTCACCTGACGCCATCTTCATGCTCGACAAAGAAAAAAGGATCCTGTCTTTCAATAAGGCTTTCTGCGACCTGTTCTCGTGCGGCCGGGAAGATGGCGGAGTCACAGGTGAAACGCTCCGTCTGATAACGGCAAACGACGAAGACTACTCGAGGCTTTTGCAGGATTTTGACGAGGCCGTTTCCCGGAAAGGTGTCCATGCCATTGAGTGGGAGTTTGTGAGCAAGGGCGGTTCACTCATTACTGCCGAGGCCACAATTTCACCAATTCTGAATACATCGGGAAACGAAGGCAAAGATGAGACAGAGGGATTTGTCTGCATTTTGCATGACATCTCGGCCCGGAAGGAGAGGGAGGCGGCGTTGAGGGCTGCCGAAGCCCAGCTCCGACATGCGCAAAAGATGGAGGCGATAGGCGTCCTTGCAGGAGGCGTAGCGCACGATTTCAACAATATCCTGACAGCCCTTATCGGGTACTGCAATCTGCTTCAGATGAAGATGGAAAAGGAAGACCCCTTGCGTCAGTATGTGAGCCAGATGCTTGCGTCCACCGACAAGGCAATAAGGCTCACCCAAAGCCTGTTGACGTTCAGCAGAAAACAGCCCATTCATCTCAAGCCGAACAAGATGAACGAAATAGTGATTGATGCTGAGAAATTGCTGAAGAGGCTACTCTCGGAGGATATCGAGCTTCGGACCGTGCTCCGCCCCGGCGATATAACAATAATGGCAGACAGCACTCAGGTCGAGCAGATACTGATGAATCTTGCAACCAATGCCCGCGACGCCATGAAGGAAAGACGCATGCTCACCATAAAAACGGAATTGGCAGACATTGACGGTGAATTTATAAAGATTCACGGATACGGAAGGCCCGGCAGGTACGCGTTGCTTTCTGTCACGGACACGGGCGAGGGTATGAACGAAGAAACGAAGGAGCACATTTTTGAGCCGTTCTTTACGACAAAAGAGGCGGGCAAGGGGACCGGGCTTGGACTCTCCACTGTTTACGGAATCGTCAAGCAGCACGAGGGGTACATCACCGTGGAAAGCGAACCAGGAGTGGGGACGGAGTTCCGGGTCTACTTTCCGGCCGTTGACGTGGAGAAGGAGGAGGCAAGGCCGTCAGACCAGGATATCAGGGGAGGGAAGGAGACGATCCTTGTCGCCGAAGACGACCGCGAGATACGAGGCCTCATCGAGGAGATACTCCGTATTTACGGATACGGGGTAATAGCAGCCGCAGACGGAGAAGAGGCGATAAGAAAATTCGCCGAGCACAAGGAGACGATCAAACTTGTCATAGTCGATGCCATTATGCCGAAGAAAAACGGCAAACAGGTATATGCGGAGATAAGCAGGCTGAGCCCTACGGTGAAGACACTTTTTGTGAGCGGCTATGAACGCGACGACGTCTTTGAAGAAGATATCCAGGTCGAGGATACGAGAATAGATTTTCTGGCCAAGCCTATAATGCCTGACGATTTGCTCGAAAAAATAAGGACCCTTTTAGACGGTCATGCCGGGTCCATACCTTCTTTGTAGAGGTGATCGGCAGCGCTTTTTCTATTCCCGCAAAAATCTGAGTATTGCCCTGTTCACTTCCTCGGACGCTTCGGTAACCAGTGAGTGGGTGGCGCCGGGGACTATGCACAGCCTGGCATTTGGAAGAAACCTGAAGAGATTCACCGTGTGGAAGGGTGAAATGAGGTCACGGTCGGCAGCGATGACAAGAACCGGTGCGGCAATGCGGGCGAGGTCGCGGGCCGTGAGCCTGGGTTGCGTGAGCCACAATCGTTTTACTTTCTCGAAGACAACAGAGAGATGTCCCGGCCCGTCCGGAGAGGTGCGCTCATAGCGCTCTACTGACTGCCGTTCGCTCCTTTTAAACTCGTCCAGGGTCATGGCCCGCATTTTCCCTGCAAAGCGTTTCGAAAGCCCCGAGTAATGGTAATTTCCGGCAATAGAGACGATTTTGCCGACCATGTCGGCAAAATGAATGCCCATGAAAAGGGCGACGATAGCGCCGTCGCTGTACCCCACGAGATGAGGCCGGAGGATGCCGAGGCGCCGGATCAATGCAGCCATGTCGCGTGCACCCTGGAGGTAGCCCATCGGACCGGGGGTGTCAGGGGTGCGACCATGGCCGCGCCGCTCCGGAAGGATCACCTGAAAGTGCCGGGCGAGAGCATCGGCTTGCGGGTAAAGTGATTCGATTGTCTCGAGTCCGCCATGCATGAGAAGGAGCGGATGGCCTGCTCCATGTGTCTCGTAATAAATGCGGGTCTCATTGACCTCTGCATACGCTCCACGTTCGCCCAAAATCAAACGGCCGGGCACGGCCTCCTGACCGGTTTTCATGGAATCAGTCTACCTCCAGGAATTTCAACTCCTTACGGCGGCCCGACCCCGGCGACCTTATGCTCATATATCTTTCGAACCGGGCAAGATGCTCTTCAAGGACCTTTACTTCCTCATGAAGGTGCACCGCCTTCTCCACCAGTTCCTTGTCCGTCGTCAGCTTTGCCATGCGGCTCGAAAAGCCTCCTATGACCGCGATGCTGTTTCGGAAATAATGTGCCGTCTCCATGAGGATCTCCTCCTGCCGTCGCCACGATTGAAGCAGTTCCCGGGTAAGTTCGACCCTTCCTGCGACCGCGCTGATGAGCTCCCCGATGACCTGGAGGTATTCAAAATCCTCCCGAGAGACCGGGACCCTTTCGTTTCCCGAATCGACAATCAATGCGCCCAACCTTTTTTCCTGATTCGTCACGGGGTCTAAATAGCTAAGAGGGATTATCGATTTGATGTTGATCGGAGCGGCCAGGGTGTGGATGAAGTGATCGGCCTGACGGGCATCGGTAAGGTTGACCGGCTTTCCCTTCTTTACCACGTCCCACACGATGCTGTTTTTGTTGATCTTCAGTCCTCCCACAGGGCAACTGTGCTCGCCGGCCCAAAAGCGGAGCCTCAGGTCGCTCCCTTCGAGGAGCGCGCAACGGGCCCTTTTGCCCAGCCTTTCGCACAGGTGGGTGAGGACGGTTTCAATAACCCTTTCAGGAACCGTGCTCGAGCTGAGCACGCGGGCCACCTTAAGGATATCTTCGAAAGGACCTGCCGCCCGCTTTTTGCCCGTTGATTTCTTCGCTACTGTTCTGGCCATGAGGCAGCTCCATGTGTCTTTATGGTAACATCTCTTTGCGCCGCGAGCAATGTAATCTCCCTTCGCTATCCCTTCTTCCCCGGTGACAAGAATGTTTTCGACTTGTCCATTTCTACTCCCTCTCCCCGGTGACATTGCCTTCTGCTTCTCCGGTCATTCGAACAAAAGCGACATCGGCGAGAAGCGAGACCTCAAGCCTTCCGTCTTTTTTCTTCACCAGGGTGAGCTCCTGGCGGGAACGGTCCTCTCCTACGGGCATGATCAGCCTTCCGCCTTCCGCAAGCTGATCTATGAGCGGGGGAGGGATTTTTGCTGCAGACGCCGTAACCATTATTGCGTCGAAGGGGGCGTATTCCGGCCAGCCCCGAAAACCGTCACCCACCTTTACCCGGATGTTGCTGTAGCAGAGGTACCCAAGCCGTTGCTGCGCCTTCTCCGCAAGCATTCCTCTTATTTCGACGGTGTAGACTGCCCTGACGATCTCCGCGAGAACCGCCGCCTGATAGCCGGAGCCCGTTCCTATTTCCAGGACCTTTTCATTGCCTTTCAGGTTGAGCGCCTGGGTCATGAGGGCGACCACGAGGGGCTGGCTGATGGTTTGCCCCTCCCCGATCGGGAGAGCCGTGTTCCAATAGGCGCAGCCGAGAAAGGGCTCCTCCACAAAGGCTTCCCTCGGGACCCTCGCAATTGCGGCAAGCACTTTGGGATCACTGATTCCGTAAGATTTCAGAGCCTCCAGCAGGTCCTGTCTGGCCTCGTCGGATGTCCCGGAGGAGATGCATGAGGCACCGAGAAGGCAGATGCACAGGACTATTCCGCAGACGAGGAGGAATGAACGCATGCAAGAATGATAGCACAAAAGTGCCCTATCCTCTCTTTGCCTTCAGCACCCTCCGAATGGTCTCCGCCATTTCCTTTCTCAAAAGCGGCTTCATAACGAATTCCCTTATGCCTATGTCCTTTGCCTTCTCGGGTGAAACAACCTCGCTATATCCCGTGCAAAGAATGATGGGAACATCTTTCCGTACCTTGATCATCTCCTCGGCAAGACGGACACCTGTCATTTGCGGCATGGACTGGTCCGTAATGACGAGGTCAAACCCATCAGGCGTTTGGGTGAACTCCTGCAGGGCATCGGAGGGATTTTGCCTTGCAGTGACCGAGTATCCAAGCCGCGACAGCATTTCGGTGGCGATCTCGGTTACTGCCTCTTCATCGTCCACAAACAGTATCCGTTCCCGGCCGCTTGGTGCAGCGCCCGAATCCTCGACTGCCCTGTTTTCCCCTGCACCGTCAATACAGGGGAAGAACAGGTTGAAGGTAGAACCTTTACCCGGTTCGCTGTCCAGGGTTATTGCCCCGTTATGGCTTTTGACGATGCCGTACACAACCGCAAGACCCATTCCCGTACCCTGTCCGGCCTGTTTTGTCGTAAAGAACGGGTCGAATATCCGCTTCTTCACTTCTTCGTCCATTCCGGTCCCCGTATCGCTGAGAGTAAGCTTTACGTAACGGCCGGGCCTCATCTCGCCGTCAGGAAGAGGGACGTGGGGAGGGAATGTTATTTCCTCAAGCCCTACCGTCAGCGTGCCGCCTTCGTTTCTCATCGCGTATGCGGCGTTGGTAGCGAGATTCATGAGTATCTGCTGGATCTGCGTTGCGTCGGCGGCGATAACGTCGGTCATTGCCTCGAGATTGGAAACCATTTGAATGGAAGTGGGCAAAGAGGACCGCAAAAGCCTGAACGTCTCCTCTACAACCGGAATGAGTCGCACCGCCTTTCTCTCGCGGGCGGTTTTACGGCTGAAGGTCAAGATCTGTTTTACAAGATCTCTGCCCCGCTTCGAGGCTTTGAGGATTTGGTCAAGGTTTTTCTGGAGGTCGGAGTCGGGCGGGATATCATCGACCGCAAGCTCGGTGTTTCCGATAATGATAGCGAGAAGATTGTTGAAATCGTGAGCAATCCCTCCCGCAAGCGTTCCGATCGCCTCCATTTTCTGCGCCTGCCGAAGCTGCATCTCAAGTTTCAATTCTTCAGTAACATCCCGTTCGACGGCAATGTAGCCTATGGTTGCTCCCAGAGTGTCCTTTACCGGTGACATTGCAAGTTCTACGGTCAGGTTCCCCCCGTCCTTCTTCCGGCATTCCGTCGTGCCTGACCAGGAACGTCCCTCGCGCAGGCTGCGACAGATGAGATCGAGTTTTTTCCGTTCAAGGATACCGACCGATCTGATGTTTTGCCCGACGAATTCTTCATGACGGTAACCGATGAGACGGCACGCGGAAGGATTTGCGTATTCGATTACCCCTTCCGGGGACATCATCGCCACGCCCTCGGCCAGGCCTTCGACCGCTGTGGCGAGCCGGGTGACCTGCTGCTCTACGCGCCGCCGCTCGCTCATATCCACCACTATGCCCCTGATCCCCAGGACCCGGCCCGCATCTGAAACGGGGGTCGCATGAACGAGGATGGGGAAGAGCGTCCCGTCCTTCTTTACGCCGCTATACTCATTACCCATGCTCTTCTCGCCTCTTACGATCCGCTCGATGTTCGCGCGCGCCCGGTCTCTGTCCTCGGGGGCCACCTTCTCAACGACGTTCACCCCTCTCTCGAAATCCTCTCTCGAGTCCCCAAACGTCTCGAGGGCCTGTTGATTCAGGTAGGTCATCCTGCCGGTGAGATCCGCCTCGAAGACGACCTCGGGAAGCAGTTCCGCAAGGTCACGGAACCTCTTTTCGCTTTCCCTGAGCTCGGACTCGATCTTCCTGCGGGCATTCTCGGCCTGTTTTCGCTCCGTGATATCCCGGAGATAGGCCAGCGCAAAGGGCTCTCCCCGGTAAGATACACGGGTGGCCGATACCTCGACATCGACGCTCGTCCCATCTTTCTTTACTCCCCGGAACTCGTAACGTGCCGGTACCTCCGCTCCATCCTGCCTCGCGGCGTTTATTGTGCTTACCCTCTCCCTGTCATCGGGATGCACGGTGATAAGTATTGTTTTATCCAGCAGGTCTTCATCACGTTCATGCCCGAACATGTGAAGCAGTTTCTGGTTGACAAAGACGTGCTTACCACCTCGTATCAGCGAAACTCCATCGTTCGAATGCTCGATTGCGATCCGGTAGCGCTCTTCCGACTCCCTCAAAAGCTCCTCGGCCGTCCGCTGCTCGGTAATATCCGTAATCGATGCCACGCTCCTCCTGGTACCAGAGATGATGTTTGCTGCAACATGCACTTCGCGGACCTCTCCATCCGCCCTCACGCAATGTGCAGTGTAGTTTCTCGGGGCATCGTGAGGGTTAATACGGCGCATCCGGTGGTACTCTTCTATCTTCTGCAAATCCTCCGGAACGACCAGTTCTCCTACCTTCATTCGTCCTTCTATTTCTGCTTTTCGATATTTGAGGAGCCTTTCGAACTCATCGTTGACGAGGGATATGGTCATGTCGTCTTCGATGATAATAGTGGCAGAGCCTGTCGTATCAAAGATGGTCCGGTAGAGGTCCTCCGAGGCGCGGAGCGCCTGATTGGCCGCAAGAAGATCCTGCGTGCGCTCCTGGACCCTGGCTTCCAGCTCATCGTGGGCTTTGCGCAGCGCTGCCTCTGCCTGCCTGCGTTCCGTGGTATCCCGAATGACATTTACCGCCCGGGTCTGACCCTCTCTGTCCCGATAAATGACGGACGAAACCTCTCCGGAAAACATGCTTCCGTTCAGCCGCCTGTGCATCAGCTCGGCAAAGGACTTCCCTTTTTGCTTACGTTCTTCAAGAAATCCCGAAAGGTTGGGATCGTTCGTGTCTACGGTTGTATCCCTTGCGAGCGGGAGATTCGCTTCGGTGAAATCGAACAGGCGACATGCCGCAGGATTTGCGGACAGAATCCTGGCCTGGGTCGGATCGGACAGGAAGATGCCGTCAAGGCTGTTCTCGAAAAGGGCCTTGTAACGTTCTTCGCTCGCGGCCAAAGCTGCCGTTCGTTCCTCTACCTCGCGTTTCAGCCCCAGCCTCTCTTTCCTGAGCTTCTCTGCGGCCTGGTTGCGTTGGGTCAGTACGATCGCCAGTATCCAGCCCACGCCTATGCCCGTAATCCGCGTAAGAAGCTGCTCCTGCCGGGGAATACCGGGATTTGAATAGTAAAAACCGACAAGCATAAAGATGGAGCAGATCGCGACCGTGAAATACGCGTAGCGCGTCCGCCGGTGGTCGAAGAGGAGGGGGAGTGCATAAAGGATCCATATTGAAGCGCCCAAGGGCGCGATAAGGTCAAGCACCAGCACGCCGACACTGACCGCGAGTGCAAGGAGAAAAAGCATTTTGTCTCTGCTTTCTTTCAAGTGGAAACCTCCGTGATTTTAGGGGCTTAAAGAGGAACCGGACTTCCTTCGCTATTATAACAGATCGCTTTGAGGCTTGGAATGGGGGAAAGGCAGCAAGACGGCCTGCGCCCGCTTGCCTTATTTCCCGCGAATTTAAGGCAAAGATTTATTATAATAACCGGGAAGCGGCCTTTCGGCCGCGAACAGCTCCAGGTGAAGGTTTTCATGGACGATTCCCACGTTAAATGCCGCAAATGCAGGCACTTTTATGTTACATGGGATAAGAGATTTCCCTACGGTTGCCGGGCTGCGGGGTTTAAATCGGCACGTCTGCCCTCTGTCGAGGTCTTCGCCGCCTCCGGTTCGCCCTGTTTGTCCTTTGAAGATAAGGAGAGAGAAGAGACCGGTGACAAGCGCCTGTGAGCCGGCAGAAAATTCAGGAGAAGCCTTATGAAATCTTTTTGCGCACTGTTTCTGATCCTGAGTCTTGGGGTATGGGGCATCGCACACGGCCAGACTGATGTGCTGACCCAGGTATCGACCATCGATGCATTAATGACCGGGGTCTACGACGGTGAGAAGACACTCGGCTGGCTCAGGGAGAAGGGTGATTTCGGGCACGGCACATTCAACACGCTCGATGGAGAGATGGTTGTGCTCGATGGGCAGGTCTACCGCGTGACGGCCGCCGGTACGGTCGAGCGTCCTCCAATGGAGACCAAAACACCCTTCGCTTCCGTCACGTTCTTTGAGCCTGACAGGAACCTTCCCCTTGAGCCCGGAATCGATTTTCAGCGGTTTGTGCAGAAGGTCGGTTCACTATTACCTTCACCCAATATTTTCTATGCAATGAAGATCACCGGTACATTCCGGACGGTAAAGGCAAGGAGTGTTCCCGCTCAAAAGAAGCCTTACCGGCCGTTGAGTGAGGTGGTGAAGACCCAGCCGGTCTTCGAGCTGAAAAACGTGCAGGGGACGATAGTGGGTTTTTGGTGCCCGCCGTATGTGAAAGGGATCAACGTTCCGGGGTATCACCTCCACTTTCTGACAGCGGACCGGAAGGCGGGCGGCCATGTGCTTGACTTCAACGTGGAAAAGGCAACCCTGGAAATCGATGATACGCGGGAGCTCTCGCTTGTCCTTCCGTCAGACAGCGCCTTTGATCAAGCCGACCTGACGGTTGACCGGGAAAAAGAACTGAAGGCGGTCGAAAAATAAAATCGTACGATAGAGCCCGACTCCTCTTGAAATCGGACCGATGCGACAACATATTTATGGTCAGCCATGCGCAAATGCCTTACGCTGTCGGTGGTTGGCCTGTCCTTATGCCTATGTCTTCTCCTTCCGCGTTTCAGCTGGTCTCAGGAATTCTATGCGCTCGGCGGAACAATCCGTAATGCCCACAATGACGATGACCAGTCGTATCTTTGGGGAATCTCCTACCTGGAAGGATTGGGGGAGCATTTTGCGTTCAGCTTCTCCTGGCTGAACGAAGGGCACCTGGACAATCATCACCGCGACGGGTTAACAGGGCAGCTATGGGTGCGCACGAGGATCGCCAACAAGGCAGTGTCGTTGTTGGCAGGAGCAGGCCCCTATTTCTACTTCGACACCACGACGCCGCGATCACAACCGGATTGCACGAATGCCCATTCCTGGGCAGCTGCGTTTAGCGTCGCAGCGACCCTGCATTCGTTCGAGCCGTTTCTGCTCCATTTGCGCTTGAACTGGATCGAGAGCGGGCACAGCGCCGATACCCTGTCAGCGGTCCTCGGTCTTGGATACCACCTTGACGCAACGGAGACGAGGGAACAAGCCGGGACAACGCCATTCACGGCTGACAACGAGCTGGCACTGCTCCTGGGGGCCACCGTGGACAATAGCCACAACAACAGCAACAGATTCGCACAGGCCCTGGAATACAGGCGCCGGCTCGCGAAACATGCCGAATTGACGGTCGGGTGGCTGAATGAGGGCAA
>MVRP01000100.1 GCA_002067405.1 Syntrophorhabdaceae bacterium PtaU1.Bin034
GCGTCGTTCCCGATGATGAGACGGGAAAGAGCGCCTTTCTCCTTGAGGAAATTAGTCACTTCCATCGCCGATTTAGGATTGCCGCAATGGACTATTTCAATTGCGCTGTCCGATTTTTCTATCACTCTCTTCGCCTCGTCCGCCGGAATGCTTGTAGGGCCGCCGTTCAAGTGGCAGACAACCGTGGGCTTTGCCTCAAGCACGTCGTCGCACGTCACGGTTGAACTCCCCGGTATGGAGGTCCCGCCTACGTGCATGAGCACTTTCATGCCATATTTCTTCGCCCACTCCGCCATCTCGCGCGCCTCGCCCGCGGTTTTTACCGTTCCAAGACCTATTTCACCTACCAGCCAGACGCCCTCTGCAGCGAGTTCCTTGAAATCTTCCTCGAGGAGCCCTTTTTCCAGGATCAGCGCCCCGCCGTACACCTTTACTCCCCCGGGACGATTGGCTGCAAAAGACTTGTGTGCGAGCAGAGCGAGAGCCTTTGTTCCCTGCCTGTCCTTAGGCCGTCCGGGAAGATGCACCTCTCCTGCCGAGATCATTGAGGTGACGCCCCCATGGAGGCTGCTTTCAATGAAGCCGAGTTGACTCTGTCTCGGGGTGAAGTCCCCGAAAACAGGATGGGTATGGGAATCGATGAGGCCGGGACAGACTGTCATCCCGTTGGCGTTGATCGTCTTGTCACCCTTGAGATCCCCGGCGCTCTCGATCGCCTTTATTTTACCCTCTTCTATTACAATAGAAAGAGATCCTTCCTTGACAGGATCTTTGATATCCCCGGTAAATATTCTGCCGATATTGTTCACCACTGTTTTCACAGCCGCACCCCCTATTTAAATATAGAAGTTGAGAAAATAAAAATGAGGAGGTGAGAAGCTAAAGCAATGACCGTCAGGCCATTCACCGCTCAACCGTTCTCACTTCATCTTCTCAACTTTTTGCCTTACCCTTTTCTATCAGTAATTTCAGTCTTTCCACATCACACGGCAACTCGTATACCTTCACTCCTGTCGCATCCCGGATCGCGTCTACGATGCTCGCCGCCTGGGGGATCAGGGCCGGCTCCCCCACACCCTTCGCGCCATACGGACCGGTAGGCTCCTCATCCTCAACGAGGAATGTCTCGACTTCAGGCATATCCATGGAAGTAGGAATGTAGTAGGTATCAAAAGAAGTCGTTTTCCCGGGAACAAACTCCTCCATGAGCGCAAGGCCTACTCCCATGGCAATGCCGCCGCAAATCTGGCCCCTGATGCTTTTCGGGTTTATAGCCTTGCCCACATCGTGGGCCGCATAGACTTTCTTTACACGGCACGTGCCTGTCGTCTCTTCGATATCGACCTCTGTCATGTGGGTGGCAAAGGCGTAGGTTGCGTAGGGAACGCCCTGGCCGGTCTCCGGGTCGAGTCCGGCTGCGGGCGGGTTGAAAAACCCGTCGAAGGCTATGTTCCCTTCGTCTTTTCCGGAGCGGTATATGTCTTTCAGGGTCTTTCCCCGGCCATAACCCATCTTGTTAAGAAAGTCCCTCATTTTTAAGGCCGCATCATAAACCGCCATGCCGGAGATGTAGGTCTGCCGGCTTGCGGATGAAGAGCCTGCATCTTTTGAGGTATCCGTATCTCCCCTGTCGAGAATTACGTCGCTGCGACCTATTTGAAGGGCTTCGAGGAGGATCTGCATCAGCGCCGTATCCGATCCCTGGCCTATCTCGCAGGCGCCCGTATGGAGGATCACCTTCCCTTCTTCATTCAGCTCGACCGCTGCATTCGCGGGGTTGGCAACTCCCGTGTTACCGATGCCGTAATACATGCATCCGAGACCAAACCCCGATCCTTTTGTCCTCTTGTGGCGTGCCCTCCAGAACGGCTCTATCTTCCTGAGGGTATCCAGGAAGCCCACGCTCGCCGAAAGGACCTGGCCGGTGGCTGTAGCCGACCCATGCCTGAGCGCGTTCTTCATCCTGATATCGAGACGATCCATCCCGATAACGGCAGCTATTTCATCGAGCTGGGATTCGTGGGCGAACGCGAGCTGAGGGATGCCGAAACCCCTCATCGCTCCCGAAACGGGATTAGTCGTGTAGAACATCTTGCTGTCGGCACAGACGTTCGGCACTTCGTACGGGCCCGCTGCATGAACCGCTGCCCTGAGGACCACCGCATCGCCGTAAGACCCGTACGGGCCGGTATCACCGATAATATTCACCTTCACTGCAGTGAGGGTGCCATCTTGCTTCGCTCCGGTTTTGTACTCGATATAGAGGGGATGCCTCTTCGTGTTTGAAAGAAAGCTTTCCTCCCTGTTATAGCGCATGAAAACCGGCCGCTTGAGGTGATACGCGGCGAGCGCAACAAAGCCCTCCACGGTAACGTCAAGCTTGCCGCCGAAACCTCCGCCTGTCGTCGCCTGGATAACCCTGATCCTCTCAAGGGGCATCCCGAGCAGCCTCGCAATTTCGGCCCGTTTGTAATGGATATTCTGGGTGGACGATTTGACCACGATCCTGCCCGATTCATCCACATATCCAATCCCGGCCTCGGTTTCCAGGAAAGCGTGGTCGATCCAGGTGGTTCTGAAGGTATGCTCGACGATGACATCCGATTCGGCAAAACCCTTCTCTATGTCGCCTTTACGCACTTTCTTGTATGCCATGAGGTTGTCGTTGCCGTGGAGCACCTGTCCGTTCCGCTCCGCCACAAAGGGATCTGAAACAGGCTCGATCTCCTCATATTCGATCTTTACCGACTGCGCGGCCTTTCGCGCTGTCCTCTCGTCCTCGGCAACAACAATGAGGACAGGCTCGCCGATATACCTGACCTTGTCTTCAGCCAGGAAAAGCTGGTCTTTGCGGATCGCGCCGTACACGTTCTGCCCGGGAATATCCTTGTAATTGAATACGCGAACAACGCCGGATGTTGCCACCGCCCCTGAAACATTTATGTTCCGTATCCGTGCATGAGGCCTCTCACTCCTCACGACACACCCGAAGAGCATTCCCGGCATCCTTGCATCATGAGCAAATTCGGCAGTTCCGACGGCTTTGGTGAGGACGTCGACCCTTTCAAGGTCCCTTCCTATGAACATTAGGCACCTCCCAGAACCGACAGCAGAAGATCCCGCACCACAGGCAGTTTATAGACGAATGACGGTCGCTCTCCGCTGATATGCCGTATGGCCTCAATTACCATCTTGACGGCCTCCGCGGCCACACGCTTTTCTTTTACCTTTCCGTTCAGGTACGCTTCAGCGTCGACAGGCCGGAACGGCAAAGGGGTGCAGCTCCCGATCGCGATTCTCGCATCAACAAAAACCCCCTCCTCTTCCCGGATCGCCCACGCAACCGAAAGGCGGGATATGGCAAGAGCAGCGCGCTTGGCAACCCTTCTGTAGCCTTCCGCGTAGCCCCTGAGTGCCTCGATGCTCACGGATGTGAGAATCTCCTTGTCGCTGATCGTCGTTTTGTACGGAGCGGTAATGAATTTTCCGAGTTCTTCGGTTCTTGCGCCATCGGTAGAGCGCAAGGTGACCGATGCGTTATGGAGAAGAAGGGGAGCAATGGAATCCGCCGCAGGAGATGCATTCACGAGGTTGCCGCCTATGGTCCCCATATTCCTTATTTGCGGCGAGCCGACACCCGAGCAGGCAATGGCAAGGCTCGCGCACGCGGTAGCTATTGTTGGGTCAGCAGACAGGACAGAATGGGTTGTGCATGCGCCCAAGGATATCGCCCCGTCCTTCTCCCTCACCCCTATAAGTTCTGCCACACCGCCGATATCAATGACATTCCGGTGGGCTTCGCCCTTCTTCATCCGGACGAGAAGGTCCGTACCCCCTGCAAGGACGGAAGCATCGTCCAGGGCTGCAAGACAGGAAAGAGCTTCTTCCGTGCTGTTAGCTTTTACGCTGGAAAACCGGGGCAGCATCTTTTACGGCCTCCACGATCTGGACATAGCCTGTGCATCTGCACAGATTACCGCTCATAGCTTCTTTGATCTGTTCGTCAGAAGGTTCCGGGTTCTTCAAAAGCAAACTGTATGCAACGAGGAGCATCCCGGGAGTGCAGAAGCCGCACTGAACAGCCCCATGGGAGATAAAAGACTCCTGAAGAGGATGGAGGAGGTCTGCACGCCCGAGGTATTCGACCGTCTTTACATCCTTGTCCTGGACTTTCGATGCAAGGGTGAGGCAGGAGTAGTGAGGTTCATCATCGATAAGAACGGTGCATGTCCCGCACTCGCCGATGGAACACCCCTCCTTGACGCTTGTTACGGCAAACCTGTTGCGCAATGCTTCGTTGAGGAGCTCGTTATCTGCAACCTCGCACGTTACAGCCTTGCCGTTAAGAATAAATTCCAGTTTTTTCATCTTTTCAACTTCTGCCTTTGCTTTTTCTTATTTTCTTACCTTCTCATCTTCTAATCTTCTGCCTTCTTATCTCCCCATCTGTGCCGGCAGAATGGTTGCAATGATTGGAAAGATAGTGAGGATCACTGCAGTGGCAAGGATGGCCAGCAAGAACGGTGTCGCCCCCTTAAAGACATCCCTCATGGGTACATCCCTTATTATACCCGCAATGGTGTAGACATTCAGGCCCACAGGAGGGGTGATCAACCCCGCATTCATCATGAGCACGCAGATGACCCCGAACCAGATGGGGTCGAAGTTCAGACCGACCATGATGGGAAAGATAACGGGCATGGTGAGCACCATCATGGACACCGCATCGAGAAAGCAGCCGAGAACCAGATAAATTGCGACGACGATAGTGAGCACGACGTATTTCGACACCCCGAGTCCGGCGATCCATGATGAAGCTGCCGCAGGAATGGTCGAAAGGGCCAGGAACGAGCTGAAAAGATTGGCCCCTGCTACAAGGAACATGACCATGCACGTGACCCTAGTTGTCTCATAGAGGCTGGCGACGAACTCCTTCCATGACAGTTCTCTCTTAATCAGGGTTATGATCAGAAGGGAGATGCATCCGATAGCGCCGGCTTCGGTAGGGTTCACGTAGCCCAGGTACATGCCGCCTATGGTGATGAGAAAGACGAGGATCGTCTCCCACATGCCCCATAGGGCAAAAACCTTCTCCTTCCACGTTGCTCTGCCGGGAGGCACCGGGGCCACGGTTGCGTCCAGTTTGACCCAAGCGATAATGATCCCGATGAACAGACCGGCAAGAAGAAGCCCCGGAAGCATTCCGGCCACAAGCAGCTTGCCTATCGACTGCTCGGTAAGCATACCGTACACAACAAAACCTATGCTGGGCGGTATAAGAAAGTCGATCGTTGCACCCGCTGCGACGATTCCCCCGGCAAACATGGGTTTGTAATTGTATCTCCTCATCTCCGGGATAACCGTCTTCGCGAAAGCCGCAGACGTGGCCACCGACGAACCGCTGATCGCGGAAAACCCCGCTATAGCGGCTATTGTAGCTATTCCCAACCCTCCGGGAAGCCGCCTGAACCACTTGTCGAACGTATCGTACAGCCTGCTCGTTATCCCTGAGTTATCCGCAAAGCCCCCCATGAGGACAAAAAGAGGGATAATGGTAAAGGGATAATGGGAAACGCTCTCATAGAGATTGCTCGCTATGACAGGGAGCGCCGCATCGATCCCTGACAGAAATGTGATGCCGAGAAACCCAACGAACATCATCACAAAGGTGATGGGCATTCCGAGGAAGAGGAGAATTAGCAAGAGAAGACAACCGAAAACACCAACACTTATAGGATTCAAAATTCCCTCCTCTTCAATTTCACAACTACATCAAAAAAATCAAGCAGAATTTGTATCCACAGAAGCAACCCGCCAACACCCACGAGCATCTTGAACGGCGCTCGCGAGATCCTGAGCTGGTCCGTGACACCTGTCTCCTCCATACCGAGAAGGAACCCCTGCCACGTGACTATGGCTACTATGAACAGGCTTAACAGCAAGGTCAGGACCTGGCACATCAACTGAGTTTTCCTGTTGAACTTGATCGTCAAGAAGTCAACCGCCACATGGCCCTTCACCTGCTGGGTGTACGCGGCACCCAGCAGGATAATGACGGCCAGCATGTATTCAGAGAGTTCGAAGGTGCCGGCGATGGGTTTATCAAAGAACCCACGGCCTACCACATCTGCAGTGGTCAAGACCATCAACGGAAGAACAAAAACCATTCCTATAGTTCCCACGAGGCGGATACCGCGCTCGACCACCTTCTTGATGTCAGACAGTAATTCCATGCGAGCCCCTCTATATCTTACGCTTTCTTGAACTCCGGTGGGCAGGCCACCAAATTCACGTTCCTTTTCTCGCACTCTTCATTCATGATCGCCACTGTTTTCTTGGCGGGAAGACCCTTGGCTTCGAGATCGGATGCCCATTTTCTCGTGACATCCCTGAACCTGCCGTACCACTGCTCGGCTTCCGCCTTGGGCAGGTCGATGAGCCTTACTCCGGCCTTCTGTATGTCTTTCATGATCGCCTGGTAGTCATCTCTGGTCAGACCTCCGGTCGATTTGAACGGGTTCGTGCACACTTGGTCAACAATCTTCTTCTGGTCGGCAGGAAGCCTGTTCCACGCATTCTGGTTCATTATGGTGCCTTCCGACACGCAGCCGAAGGTAAGCACGGTCGCGTTCTTTGCCACTTCATGGAGCTTGTACGCAAGGATCAGCGGTGGACAGGTGACGATCCCATCGACCGTACCCGTCTCCATTGCCATGTACACGTCGCCGAGAGGCATGAAGACCGGTTCCGCGCCGAGCGATTTAATATAGTTCGTCTGGTGGCCACCCGGAGACCTCAGCTTCATCCCTTTCAGGTCTGCCATTTTACCCACGGGTTTCTTCGTCCAGATAAAGGATTGGATGCAGCCGTTCAACTCGAGCACTTTAACATTCTTAAACTCATCCTTGAGCGCGCGACTGTAGACGGCATTGCCGATATCCGCAGCAACGTCCTTTCCATCGACCCACACGGCAAGCGAAAGCACGTCGGTGAGAGGAAACCGGCCTGGTGTCCAGGTGGCGGTAAAATATCCCATATCCGAGAGACCCTTTGCCACGATGTCAAAATGCTCAGGCCCCTTACCGAGGGCTGCGCCTGCATACATCGTGTAACCCATTTTCCCGCCACTCTTCTTTTTCACTTCTTCCAGCATCGGTGCCCAAACGGTCCTGACTTCCCTGCTTACGGGTGGATGCCAGGTGCTGAATTTTATGTTCGTGCTCTGTGCCAGCAAAAGGTCCGAGCCCGCAAGCCCCATTCCAACCGCAGCACCTCCTATCAAAGCACCTTTCAAGAAATCCCTTCTCGTCAAATCCTTGCAATCCTTACACATTGTCTTCTCCCTTCTGAGTTATTTGCTTTCCTGCTGTCTCAGTCTCAGCACTGTCGGATTTTACCATTATTTCACGAATATCGACAGGTAAGTGTGTCCTTCCGCAACCCGCAACCCGTGTTTCGAGTCCCATGCCTTTTCTATCCGAAAATCTTGCTTTATACGAATTCCTGTTTTCACCCTTTAGGCTTAAATTCTATTTAATTAAATAAAAGCCATTTAACCCCTGTCAAGAAAAATTTTCGTATCCTTCAGATGGCTGCGCAATAGTTCTCACAGCGGGTCTCCTTTATCAACAGGGACGCAAGAACGCCAATGAGGCTGACAGCCAGACATGTCGCGAATGCTGCCCGATATCCCTGAAGCGGGTAAGCGCGAACTCCGTCAACTATTCGCCCGTCCCAGAAAAGATCAAGGATTCTGCCGAGCGCTACCTGCAATACCGCTGCTCCAAGAAACCCTCCCGTATTTGTCGTCCCCATAGCAATTCCCGCCAGATGTCCCGGATTGGCCTCCTTCGTGCACACAAGGGAGAGGGTAAAACCGGAGCAGAAAAACCCCATAAAAAACGTGACACAGTAGAGGGAGGCGAGTGGCGGTTTACCCCCGCCAACAAAACAGAGGACCGCCCAGACTCCCACATAGGCCACGGCAAACAGCACATAGGGCAGTCTTCGGCGTACGAGGACCCGATCCGACAGATAACCAACAACAGGGCACCCGAGAAGCAGGCCCAGGGAGCCGACCATTACGTAGTTGGCAGCGTCTTTGTTCGGTAAACCGTATTGTTGACTTATGAATGGTACGCCCCAAAGGCCGACGAAGGCCATCAACGTGGAATAGAAAGAAAGGAAACCGAAAAAGGGGGGCCAAGTATAAGGGTTTTTTACTACCATCCTCACTCCTTCCCACACCGATCCGAGCGTGTGGGAAGAATCCCCTCCCTTGTCTGTCCCTCCGTTTGAGAAAGGAAGACCGCAGTCGGCAGGCTTGTTCCGGACAACCACCCAGCCGTTCCACCCCAATACAAGCGAAACCGCGCCAATGAGAATAAAACTAAGGCGCCATCCGACCGCTTCCGAAAGTACCGCGAGCGGGGTTGCCGCAAGAAGACCACCAACAGCGCCCACGGTAGTGATAAGCCCGTTGATCAAACCCATCTCGTCAGTCCTGTACCACTCCACGCAAACCCTCATGGCATTGACCATTACAACGGATACCCCGAGACCGATGAGAAACCTCCCCGCGAAACAATATGCCAGGGAAGGCGCTGCGGAAAAAACCCCAGTCCCTATAGCCATAACAACGGCCCCCGCGGCAATGGTCCTTCTCGGCCCCACTGTGTCCGCGAGAATTCCCGAAGGAATCTGCATGATCGAATAGACATAGAAATAGCTGGAAGAAAGCGCCCCAAGGACTGCGCCGCTCGTATGAAACGTGCTCATCAGATCCTTTGCGATAACCGCAGGGGCAACGCGGTGGAAGGCGCCGATAAGGTAGATCGCCATAAGAGAAGACCATATAAGCCATCTTCTGCGCACAATACGTGACGGATCAGCGATTCTCGCCGTATCGCTCATGTTGCCGTTTCACTCATCAGGCCTCTACCCCCAAATACCGCACGAGAAGGTCCTTCCTTCCTGCCAGTTCTTTCCTGGTCGTTATATATTCGATCCTTCCGTTGACCATGAAGTAGACCCGGTCAGCAAGGGCGAGCGTGAACGGAACCCTCTCCTCCACGAGCAGAATCGTCATTCCTTCATCATTCAGTTTCCTGATGATGTCTTTCAGGCTTGAAACAAAAAGGGGCATAAGACCCGTGGTGGGTTCATCCAGAATAAGGACTTCCGGATTCTTGAGGATCGCCCGGGAAATGGCAACCGCCTGCTGCTCGCCGCCGCTCAACGACCCGGCTTTGCGCTGAAGCCTGTCTCTGATGTTGGGGAAAAGCTCAAAAACTCTGTCGAGATCGCTCCTGCCGGACCTTCCCAGCATCCCTGTTTTGAGATTCTCCATGACCGTCATCTTCGGAAAAAGATGCCTGCCCTGAGGCACGTACCCGATCCCCATTCTCCCGATCTTGAAACTGGGCAGTGGCGTTATGTCCGTTTCCCCGAAAAATATCTTTCCCGCCCTGGGCTTCACGAACCCCATTATGCTGTTGAGGGTTGTCGTTTTTCCTACACCGTTCCTTCCCAGCAGGGCCACTATTTCACCCTTCTTCACCTCCAGGGAAACCCCTTGCAGCACATAACTTCTGTCGTAATAGGCGTGAACGTCATCGAGCTTCAGCAGTGTCACGTGATTTCCTCGCCCAGATAAACCCGTTGAACTTCCTGATTCATGGCCACTTCTTTGCACGATCCTTCTGCGATGACCTTGCCGAAGCTGAGAACGGTGAGGTGATGGCAAATCCGCATGATGATGTCGATATTATGTTCGATGAGGACAATCGACATCCTTTCGGAGAGCCGCCCGATAAGCGCTACTATGTCGTCCGCTTCGCGTGGACCGACCCCCTGAGTCGGCTCGTCGAGGAGAAGAATCGAAGGGTCTGTGCTCAGGGCCATGGCAATCTCAAGGACTTTCTGGTCCCCGTATGAGAGGTTCGAAGCAAACTCATCCATCTTGTCCTCGATTCCCACCAGCCGACAGATCTCTTCTGTCTTCTCTGCAACCCTGCCCTTCCTGTCTACATGCGAGAAAAAAAGGTTCCAGGGCCCCATTCTTCGCGAATACACCCCGACCCAGACGCAATCGAAGACGGTCATATCGGGAAAAATGAAGGTTAACTGGAATGTCCTGCTCATTCCCCGCCGTGAGATCCTGTGGGGAGGGAATCCCGTCACGTCTTCTCCATTTAGGTAGATCTTCCCGGAGCTTGGCTTCAATTCCCCTGTAATGACATTGAAAAAAGTCGTTTTCCCCGCGCCGTTCGGCCCTATGATACCCCGTATCTCGTTCCTGCCGACCCTGAACGTCACGTTATCCACCGCGGTCAAGCCGCCGAACTGCTTCGACACACCTACTACTTCGAGCAGATGCTCATTCGCACTCATACAGTTATTTGCTCCTCCAGCTCAGCACGTAACCGAGCATACCCTTTCGGGAGACGCGAAGGATGACCAGAATAAGGACGCCGAGAATCAAAAGGTAGTGCGTAAACCAGGTGCTCACGTAATATTGAAAAATACACATGATCGCAACACCGATCCAACAACCTACGAGCGTGCCGAGCCCGCCGATCAGGCACCAGACTATAGGCAAAATCGACCAGTAGAAGCTGAAGTAGTCTGCCGAGGCATAACGAAGCGTGAGGGCGTAGAGCGCACCAGCGAGGGCGCCGAAAGTCCCCGAGATGACAAAGGCTATCAGCTTGTAGCCGTACACGTTGTACCCCAGAAAATGTGCCCTCTTCTCATTTTCCTTTACTGATACGAATATCCTGCCAAGCGGCGCTTTAAGGATCCGGTTCATCACGAGGTAAGTAAGCGCGAGAAAAACGAGCACGAAATAGTAGTTGACCGCAGGCTTGTACAGGGAAAGCTCGGTAAAGCCGAGGGAAATGGCGGGCACGCTCAGCGAAAGCCCGTCATCGCCGCCGGTAAGCCACGTCATGTCCATCGCGAGAAGATGGAATACGGATGAGATGATGGCCGTCACAATGACAAAATATGCTTCGCTAAGGCGGACGCAGATGAGACCCAGGACAAGGGCCACGATCAGCCCGACGCCTGATCCGATAAGCAAGGAAGGGACAACACCGGCTTTCAGCATCATTATAGAGAGAACAGCGCCGTAAGCCCCGGCCCCGAAGAAAATGGAGTGCCCCAGGCTGCATTGATTGGTAAAGCCGAGAGAAACATCGTATCCCATTGCAAAGATGGAAAAGATCATCATCTGAATGACGAGCGACCTGGCGCCGCTGGGAAGGATAAACCCGAGGAGAAGAAAGACCACGAGCGAGCCGACTGCAAAGTAGGATAAAAGAGGCTTGTTCTCCATCTTCTACCTACCCCTCCCGCTCTCCGAAGAGACCACGGGGGCGTACCATAAGGACAATGACCATCACTACCAGAATTGCCGCCTTGGACTGTATCGGGTTCAGCACTGCAGAGAGCATTCCTTCGATAGATGAAAGCCCCAGGGCGGCAATAAGGGTACCGCCGAGACTGCCTAGTCCGCCGATGATGACCACGATGAAGGCGAGCAGCACCACGTCGTTTCCCATAAGGTAAAAGACCTGCGTCACCGGGGCAGCAAGGACCCCTCCGACAGCCGCGAGGATACTTCCGAGGGCAAACGTGGTGATGAGCACTTTATTCACGTCTATACCCATGGCGCTCGCCATGTTCCTGTCCTGTATCGACGCCCTTATAAGGATCCCGTAGGATGTCTTGTAAAGAAAAAGCCACACGGCGATCAATATCAGGACCGAGATACCGGCTATGAGAAGGCGATAACCCTCATAAGCAACACCGAAAAGGTCGAACGACACCGGCCAGGGATTCATGATCTTCTTCGGTATTCCTCCATAAGTAGCCAGAATGATTTGCTGCAGGATAAAAGAAATGCCGGTCGTCGCGATCATGGTGACGGAGTGGTGACCCTCGTACGGTCGTAGCACAAACCGTTCCACCGGTATGGCGATCAGCGCCACGATCAGCGGAACGATCAATAGGGCAAGCCAGAAGTTACCGACGAAGGGAAACAAGGAAAGGGCCAGAACAGCCCCCACCATGTAAATATCCCCGTGGGCCATGTTCACAATACCCATGACACCGAATATCAGGGACAGGCCAAGGGCTATGAGGGCTATGATAAGCCCCCATATCAGCCCGTTGGCAAAGAGGAACAGTATCGTAGTCGCCCATTCAGGCATAGCGAGACAACTCCGTTGCTAAAATGCCTTCTAAAACGCCTCTTTTGAAAGGTCGACCTGAGGAGGATAGACCGTATCCTCTGCCGGAATCCTGCCGACCACCTTCAACTCGCCTTTGACCACCTGCTCTACATACAGGCCTGCAACCGTCATATGGTCTTCAGCCCTTATTCTCATGTCGCCCTGGGGGAATTCCACGCTCTCCTTGAACTGCATGCCCTCGAGGGCCTTGATCAGTTTCGGCGTATCCGCCTTTCCCTGCCAGCCGCTCTTCTCGATCCCGGCCTTGAGCACATGCATCGCTTCCCACATTGCCCAGTTGTATGCCAGCACCAGTCTGGTACCCGTTCCGATCTCCTTTCCATCGGGGTCGACCCCGATGGCATCACGGAACGTCTTGTTACTCTTGGTGTTCAGGCCTTCCAGGCGCGTCGGATAGGGAGTGAGGCAATAGAGACCTTCGGCGGCAGGACCCAGTTTTTTGATATCCTGGGCAGAAAGGGCGTAGACTGCCCCGAGCTTCTTTATGTCCGGCCGGACCGCATGCAAATCCCTGATGAAGGAAAGGAAGTCAGAGCCAAAGTTCGCAAAGAACACACCTTCTGCATCCTTCGGTATTTTACCCTTCAGGTAGGGAAGCCAGTCGCTCGTGCCGAGGGGCACCCGAATGGAAGCCAGTACCGTGCCGCCGTTCTCGGTTATATATTTCTTGAAATCCTGTTCGTTCGACCAGCCCCAGGCATAGTTCACGACCACGGTGACCCATTTCTTGGCAATGTTCTTGACCGCGAACTTGGCCCCGCCTTTTGCCTCCGCCCGTACTGACGTGCAGGACTGGAATACGTATCTGTTCCCCTTGTCGCCCGATATCTCTGTGGCAGACGCTGAAGGGAAATAAGCAGTCTTCAATTCTTTTGCGATAGGGGCGCAGGCAACACCGACGCCCGAGCTGTTGGAGTCGAGAATGAAGTCAACGCCCGACGTTTCAATGAGCTTTCTAAACTTTAGCGCGCCCACGGACGGCTTGCTCTCCGTATCTTCCACGAACACTTCAACCTGTCTTCCTGCGATGCCCCCGGCCTTGTTCATCCTTGCCGCCGCAGCTTTGATCACCTTTTCATGGGAATAGCCGTACGCTGCCAGGCCGCCCGTCTTGTCAGCAACCACCCCGATCTTGATAGGCCCCTTTTTTGCCTGGGCAAAAGCGCCTGTGTAGCCGGCGAAGCAGAGGGCGGCCGCGATTGCCACCGCCGTCAAAAGGAACAGATATCGTTTTCTCATCGTTTTCTCCTTGCTCATGGAGTTTTTTTGGGGATTAGATCAAACCCATCTCAG
>MVRP01000101.1 GCA_002067405.1 Syntrophorhabdaceae bacterium PtaU1.Bin034
CCGCGCAGAGACGGACCCGGAGGTGGCCCTGAGAGAGTTCTCGCGCGACCCGGCGCGCTTCGATCTGGTCATCACCGACCACGCGATGCCCCATATGTCGGGACTCACCCTCACCCGGCGGCTTCTCGACGTGCGGCCCGACATTCCTGTGATCCTGTGTACCGGTTACGGTGCGGCTGTCGATGAAAGAGCTGCAAAGGCAGCGGGGATCGCAGAATTCCTGATGAAACCCCTCACGCGTGAAGAGCTGGCCGGGGCCGTGAAAAAGACGCTCGCAGGCCGGCGAAGGGAAAAATAGGGGCGGCTCCACGGGCCGGGGTGTCTGAGAAGTAGGTGCCCGATAATTTGGAGGTAAGAAATGAAAGAAGAGAATAGGCAGGAAAAAAGCGACCAGGCAGCCTTTCCGGTCGTGGGCATCGGCTCGTCCGCCGGTGGTGTCGAGGCGCTCCAGGCGCTTTTCTCCACCCTTCCATCGAACCTGAAGGCAACGTTCATTCTCATCCAGCACCTCCAGCCCGACCGGCCAAGCATGCTTGTCGAGATCCTGTCGAGGATCACGAAGATGCCCGTGGTGGAGGCGAAAGAGGGAACAAAGATCCGGCCGGGGCAGGCGTACATGATCCCACCGAACAAATTCCTGTCCCTCAAGGACGATGTGCTCACCCTCACCGCCCCTGTCGTGGACGGGATCCGCATGCCGGTCAACTTCCTTTTCCGCTCCCTTGCAAAGGAAAAGGGCGAAGCGTCGATCGGCATTGTCCTTTCGGGAACGGGTTCGGACGGCACCCTCGGCCTGCGTGAGATACACGGCGTGGGAGGCATCACCATCGTCCAGGACCCCTCCTCGGCCCAATATGGCCAAATGCCGCAGAGCGCGATCAGTACCGGTATCGTCGACCACATCGTACCTCCCGAGAAGATCGGAGAACTCCTCGGGAGGTACGTTCAGCGCGTTCCCCTGCTCCAGCCCGAGGCACCTGCATCCACGATCGAGCCGGTAGTGCAGCCGGTGCTCGCCTCCCTCAAGCAGGCCACCGGCAATGACTTCTCGCTCTACAAGACAAACACGCTCTACCGGAGGATCGGGCGGCGGATGAACGTACTGAATATTCAACAGCCGCAGCAGTACCAGCGCTACCTGAAAGAGCACCGGGAAGAAGCGGGTCTTCTCTTCAGGGAACTCCTTATCAGGGTGACAAGCTTTTTCAGGGACCCCGGCGCATTCAAGGAGCTCAAAGAGGAAATACTCCCGAGGCTCTTCGCGAAGCGGCCTGACGAACACACGGTCCGGGTCTGGGTAGCCGGTTGCTCCACGGGTGAGGAAGCCTATTCTATCGCAATGGTGCTCGACGAGTTCAGCCGGACCCACGGGAGAGACTTCAGCTTCCAGATGTTCGCGACAGACCTGGACGAGCCCTCGGTGGAGCAGGCCCGCGCCGGCTTCTATCCCCTCGATATTGCGGCTGATGTGTCCGAGGAGCGCCTGCATCGGTTCTTCGTGAGCGAAAACCGTGGCTACAGGATCAGAAAGGAACTGCGGGAAAAGATCATTTTCGCCGTACAGGACGTGCTCAGGGACCCGCCTTTTACGAAGCTCGACCTTCTCTCCTGCCGGAACCTCATGATTTACCTCACACTGGACGCCCAAAAGAGGCTTCTCGATACATTCCACTACAGCCTTGCACCCGGAGGCATTCTCTTCCTTGGCTCTTCAGAAACCATAGGGATCCGCAAAGACCTCTTCGAGACAGCCGGCCGTAAATGGAAGTTCTACGAGGCAAGGCCGACGCAGGGCTATCCCGTGTTTCAGACCGATGCGCACATGCTGATCTATCGCCTGAGGCCCCCGGGACCGGTTGTGGGCCAGCCAAAGGAACTCGCAGCGAGAGAAGCAGCCAGACGGGAGATCCTTGATTATTTCTCCCCCCCGTTCGTTGTCGTCGACGAGGTCGGGGGCGTGGTCTATATCCACGGCCAGACAGGGCGCTTTCTCGAGCCGGCCCCCGGCGGCCCCCGTTTCAACATCTACGACATGGCGAGAAAAGGGCTGCGGGGCGGACTCCATGCAGTCATCCATAAGGCAATTTCACAAAAGACCGAGACCATCTCCGAGATGACGATAAGGGCGGAAAGCGGGCGTGTCGGCGTGAGGGTTAGGGCGAAGCCGCTATCCGGGGCCGAAGGTCTTTATATCGTCGTATTCGAAGAGGTAATCCCGCCGGAAGAGCGAGCCGGGGACGGGAGGGAGGCAGCCGGAGGTGACGACCAGCGGGTGACGGAACTGGAAGGGGAACTGCGGCGCACACGGGAAGACCTTCAGACCATGACGGAGGAGTTCCAGACGGCGATGGAGGAACAGAAGTCGACGAGTGAGGAACTCCAGTCATCAAACGAGGAACTCCAGTCGACGAACGAGGAGTTGGAAACATCGAAAGAGGAACTCCAGTCGATCAACGAGGAGCTTGTAACGGTCAACTCGGAGCTCGAGGAGAAGGTCCGGCAACTCGGCCGTGCGGAATCCGACATGAAGAACCTCCTCGACAGCGTGAGCGTCGGCGCGATCTTTGTCGACACCGAGCTGAGGATCAAGAGCTTTACTGCCGATATCAAGGCGATCGCCAATCTCCTCCCCTCGGACACCGACCGGCCGCTGGGTGACCTCGCAACCAATCTGCGCGATGCGGATCTCAGCGAAGACGCACGAAAGGTGCTCGAGACCTTGCAAGTCAGGGAAAAGGAGGTTGAGATCAGGAACGGGGAATGGTACCTGATGCGGGTCCGGCCGTACAGAACCACCGAGAATATCATCGGCGGCGTGGTCCTGACCTTCAATAATGTGACATTGCTGAAGAAGGCTGCAGAGGAGGCGGCGTCGGTAGAAAGGATAAAGGCGGCAGGAGACTTTGCCCGGGCTTCAATTGATACCATGAAGGAGCCGCTCCTTACCCTTTCCGAGGACCTCAGGATCGTAAGCGCCAACCGCTCTTTCTACCGGCTCTTCGATATAGAGAAGGGTTCGGCGGAAGGCAGGCTCATTTACGAGATCGCCGACCGGCAGCTCGATAACCCTGAGCTGCGCCACCTCCTGGAACAGGTCTTGCCGAAGGACTCCTTTGTCGAGGACTACCGTATGACCTCCACGCTACGGGAAGGGCAGCAAAAGAAGCTTCTGCTCAACGCGCGGACCGTGGTGACTTCAGACATGGTGAGGCTCCCCTTCATTCTTATAGGTATACAGGAAGAAAACGGGCCGGCAATCAAATCTTCTTCGTGACCGGGACCGGCACCTCCGCAGGTTTGCCTACCGTGTCCGGTATTGCGCGGAGGGATTTTTTCTGGGAAGTTCTGAGAATCGCAAGGCAAACACAAATACTGCTCGTCGGTGCAAGAGGTACCGGGAGTCACATCCTTATCAGGGCTCGCTACTTCCCTCTGGACAAGGACTTTCTTTCTGTATTTCAATATCTGCTTCATGAGGGGGGAAGAATACCTCCAGGAGGGAAGAGTGCAGAGAAGCCACGCCGTGCAGAACATCAAGACCCAGCTCAACGCAGCCCAGTACGAAGCGGTAACGACCACGGAGGGGCCTGTCCTCGTAATCGCAGGAGCGGGCAGCGGCAAGACGAGGGTGATCGAGTATCGCTCCCTCTATCTCGTCCAGCAGAACGTCGACCCGGAATCAATCCTTCTCCTCACCTTCACCCGCAGGAGCGCCCAGGAGATGATCCAGCGGGCCTCCAGGAACGACACGAGGTGCGCAAAGATCGACGGCGGCACCTTCCACTCCTTCGCGAGCAAAGTCCTGAGGCGCGTCAGCCTGAGCCTCGGCTTTTCCGGCTCCTTCACGATATACGATGAGGGTGATGCGGAAGAGGCGATCAGGCGCTGCTGTAACAAGATGGGATACGACCAGGACAAGGAGTTCCCGAAGAAGAACGAGCTTAAGACGGTCTTCAGCGTCTGCGTCAACAAAGGCATGAGCGTTGACGATGCCGTCCAGAGGATGTACAGCGACTACGAGGACTTCACCTCTGAAATAAAAACCGTCCAGAAGGAGTACATGGACTACAAGAGAAGGAACAACTGTCTCGACTACGATGACCTGCTTATCTACCTAAAGCTCGCCCTCGACAACGAGGAGCTGAGAGATCGGATATCCTCCCGGTACCGCTACATCATGGTAGACGAGTTCCAGGACACGAACGGCGTCCAGGCGGACATAGCACAGCTCCTTGCCCGCAAGAACGGCAACATCATGGCCGTGGGGGACGATGCCCAGAGCATCTACGGATTCAGGGGCGCGAACCATCTCAACATCCTGGAATTCCCGAAAAGGTTCCCTGGCTGCAAGGTGATAAAGCTCGAGGAGAACTACCGCTCCACCCAACCGATACTCGACGTGGGCAACGCGGTCCTTTCGAACATGAAGCACAAGTTCGAGAAAAGGCTTGTCTCGGGACCGGGCCTCAAGGGGGAGAAGCCAGCCCTCCGCCGCTTCGACGACATCTACGAAGAGGCCGCCTGGGTCGCCGACAGGGTGCAGAGCCTGAGGGCCCAGAGCGTTCCCATGAGGGAGATCGCCATCCTCTTCCGCACCGCCTACACGTCGATGCCCCTCCAGTCCGAGCTCATAAAGAAGGGGATACGGTTCAAGCTCTTCGGCGGCCGCAAGTTCTATGAAACCGCCCATGTCCGCGACGTCATCTCCTATCTCAGGATCGTCGCGAACCCGGCGGACGAGCTTGCCTGGCACCGGGTGCTGCTTTTGCTCCCCGGCATAGGGACGAGGACTGTCGAAAGGCTTCTCGAGCTGATTTCTTCAGAAGACAGCCTTCCGCATATCATCGATAAGGCGATTACCCCTTTTTGCGCCGGCCAGAAACACTCGGACGTCCTCTCGTCGTTCAGGACGGTCGTACAGTCCATAGACAGCCCCTCCCTTACTCCGGCCGCACGACTCGACAAGGTGATCGCCCATTACGACCCGATCATGAAAGCGAAGTACAAGAAAGACGCCTCCAGAGCCAAGGAGCTCTTCATGCTCCGGAACATGGCGCAACGCTATGACAGCCTGAAGGAATTCCTGGCTGACGTATCGGTCGACCCCGACAAGGAAGGGCCGGACGATTCCGAATACGTGACGCTCTCGACGGTCCATTCCGCGAAGGGGCTGGAATGGGACAAGGTATTCCTGATCGGTCTGGTCGACGGAGTTTTCCCATCCGGCCGGTCGCTTATCGAGAACAACGCATCCGACATAGAGGAAGAGCAGCGGCTCTTTTACGTGGCCGTGACGCGGGCAAAACAGGAACTATCGTTGAGTTTCTATGACAAGGGTTCGGGGGAGAAAGGATCCGGGGGGCTTTGCAGGTTCATCGTGTCGAGGAACGTGAAAGAAACTATCGAGGAACGGGGCGTCGCTGCGGCCATAAGGCGCCCGCCTGCGAAACACTTTTCGAAACGCAGGCGATGATGGAAGGCTGGGGATAGTTTCATTATGCCCAAGTGGCACGTTTCCGGATCCGCCAGACGAAGAACGATGGCAGCACGAAAGATAATCAAGGACATTCCCTCCTGACCGTCGTGAAAGGCCACAAGGTAAGTGTCCGGGATGTCTACTTGGGGCCTCCGAGTACTACCGTGCCGCCGACTTCTATCCACGACAACCCTAAGAACCCCGCAGTCCTTGATCTGTGGGACAAGATGGGGTCGTGCTTCGACCTGGCAAGAAAACTCTCCGGCAGCCAGCTCATCCCGTATCCTTCGATAGGCTCGGAGCAGGTTGTTGAAGCGCGACCAGTCGTACACGGCATCAACGGCATCAACTAGGGTTGCTGGGCTTCAATAGATACCAGAAGTCTTAATAGCATCAGTCTCGACCCGGTCAAATACTTTCTGCGCTTTTTAGCTCAAGCAGACCAGCTTGTTGAAAACAATGAGAGAAAGCCATAAGTTCATTACGGAGAAACTCCTTACCCTTTATGTGAAGTGAACCATGAAAAAGCTGGTTAAAATTGTAATAGTCGTCATCGCCGCACTCCTGGTCCTGGCCGGGGGGCTTGCCCTGCTCGCCAAGTCTTACCTCAGCGAGGACAGGATGCGGGCGCTCATCATACAGACGGCGGAGAAATCCCTCGACCGCCGGGTCGTCCTCGGCGGAATAGATATAAGCCTCTTCCGGGGAATCGTCGCGAGGGACTTTGAGATTTACGACAAAAACTCTAACGAAGTCTTCCTCCGGACCGACGAGTTTGTCCTCAGGTTCCAGTTCCTGCCTCTGCTCTCAAAGAATCTCGTGATCGACAAACTCAGGATCGTCAACGCCCGGGTCAACGTTAAGGCCAACGCGGACGGCACGTATAATTTCTCGGACATGGTGAAACCGGGAAAGGTCGAGGACCAGGAGAAGGCCGCGGGCCTCCCCGTCAACCTCAACGTGAAAAACATCTCCCTCGAGAACGTGAAAATCAGCTATACCGATCCGGCCGGAAAGCTGGCCAAAGCAGACGCGGTCGTGAACGCGGAGATGAGAATAACAGGGAAGTCCCGGACCAGTTTCTCCTCGGAGGGGACGATCAAGGCCGTGGTCGCCCAGGCCGTTTTGCGGGAAAGGAACAAGACCTTGAAGGATATCAACGCCGAGGTCAACTACAAGGCCGATCTCGACATGGAAGCAAAGCAGGCTGCCTTGCATGCTTTAGATATCGTTCTCATCAACATGCCCGTCCATATCCGGGGCAGCGTCAATTATGCCGCCGAAACCGCCTATTCGCTCGACATCAATGTCCCCGGGTACAACCTGGCCCAGTTCAGGAAAGACATCCTCACTATTTTCCTCCCGGCCGGGGCTGTCCTGGGCGGCAATGTTTCGGCACAGCTCAATGTAAATAAAAAGCCCGGGAAAGATATACCCCCTGCCGTGAACGGCAGGGTAAAGCTGGCCAGGACGTCCATCGCCACCCAAGCCGTGAACCTTGTCCTGGACGGCCTGGTGAAACTGCAGCCTGAAATTATCTCACTCGAGGGCCTCAAGCTCATCGCCGGCCAGAACGCAGCCGATATCACGGGCTCGGTCCGCAATTACATGACATACCCGGACATAAACATGAAGATCTCCAGCAGGTCCATCGTCCTTGATGACCTTATCCCTTCCGCCCCAGCCACACCCGGGGCGCCCGGGACCGGGGCGAAGAAGGAGCCGGAACCGATGAACCTGAAGATGCATGCCGTCACCGAGCTGGATATCGATAGCACCCGGTACAAGGGCATAGCCATCACCAATTTCCGCTCCCGCGGTGAACTTAAAGACAATGTCCTCAAGATACCGCACCTCAACGGCAATACCCTGGGCGGAGCCGTCGCCCTCACGGGCACTGTCGACCTCGGCCGGCGGGGGTACCGCTACAGCATGACGCCTGTCCTCACCGGGGTGAAGCTCGAGCAAGTGACAAAGGCTTTTGCCCCGAAAGCGGCCGACAAGCTCTTCGGTTCACTTTCAGGGAAGGCCGATATTTCGGGCGCGGGAACGGTACCGGAAAATGTAAAGCGCAACCTGAAGGGGAAGGGCGAGTTCGCGGTCAACAACGGCTCACTGAGGAATTCCGAGCTGAGCGCCCGGCTGCTCGCCATCCTCGGTCTCCAGGACCTCCGGGAAATACCGCTGGAGAGGGCCAACGGCCGGTTCACCATCGCCAACGGGACCGTCAACCTCACTAGCACGATCAGCAGCACCGATCTGGCAATGGATGAGAAGGGCACGATCGGCATGGATGAAAAGCTGGACCTCGGCGTCCTCGTCAAGGTCTCGGACAGGCTTTCCCCGAGGGTCGTCAGCAAGTCGCCGATAGCCCGCTTCCTCTCCGGCGAAAAGGGATGGACCACTGTCCCGCTCAGGGTCGGCGGAACAATTTCGAACCCGTCCTATGGCGTTGACACGAAAGCTGTGGGAAGCAAGGTCCGGGAAGGTGTGCAGAAAAAATTGGGTGAAGAGCTGCAGAAATTCCTCCCGAAAGGCCAGCCGCAACGACAACCCGGGAAGGAGCAGAACAGGCCAAGCGGCCGCGATCTGCTGGAAGGGATTTTCGGGCAACCCGACAGTAACAGGAGATAGGAAATGCAGGAACATGAAATTATTTCCGCAATTAATAAGGCCAAAGAAGGTTTTTCAGCATTTGGCTATACCGTATATGTTTCCACTGAATATGAGCGAAATATGTGAACCAGCGGGTGCGAAAAAGCGACGGATACCGATTGTTATTGCGAATAACTAAATTGGGTAAGCCTCGGCTCTGCCCGGGCTCTGCATGGGGACCCTAAAAGTTTGACTTTTTCGGGATTATAGGAGAAAACCCCCTCCGATGCGAATCGCTCAAAGCTTGCAAAGGAGGAGGTTTTGATGAATGAATACCAGAGTTTAAACCACACCAAGTGGGATTGCACATACCATGTGGTGTGGATACCAAAATATAGAAAGAAAACGCTGTATGGTCAGCTCAGAAAAGATCTAAGACCGATCCTGATAGAACTTGCCCGGCAGAAGGAAAGCGAAATAGTGGAAGGGCGACTCGTGGCGGACCACGGCGAGAGAATGTTCGAATATTGCCTGATAGAGGTCTTCCGACGTCTCACACGCCTTCTTGGCCAGCCTCTTCTCGGTGACGTCGAGCATCATGATAAGTAAATGAGCCTTTCCTAGAGGTCGATGATCTCCGCAGAGCCTAACAACGTCCGGTCTCGCCGGATTTCTTCTGAAACTGGAGTTCGAGACTGTCCACCCTGCCGTAGGTGCGAATAACCTCAACGATGCTGTCCCGGTCCTCCGGAGAAACCCATATCCCCACTTCCCGCGATGTCCGGCCAATGAGCTCTTCCCGGCTACAACCAACCAGGCGCAACATGGCTGGGTTGACATCTACAAGCAATCCATCGTTGAGCCTTGACAGGACAATCCCCATGGGGCTCGATCGAAATATTACGGAAAAACGGTCTTCACTCTCGTATGTCGGCCGATCCGGGTGTTCTTGTTCTCCGACTGCCTTTGACTGATCAAAAAAGGCCTGGCTTCAGCATCGTTCCGTCTTCCATTCAGAAACCTCCAAAAGAACTCGCCAAGTCCGTATACATCCGCCACTATTTCAATACAATTATCGGCAGCCTTCAACAACATCAAAAGATTCCCGCGAACGGCCCGGCCCTGCGGTCCGTATTCTCACTGCTGGATGGTTGCGGGGCCGGTCAGACCCATATACCCCCGCAGGAAAGCAGAAGTTTCTGTTGCGATCTTCCTTCCGGAATTGTTAGAGTGGCCTGAGACCTGATTTCGCCCAGACCGCGATCGCCTCTCTCACGTCGTCAGGAGTCCCTGCGGCATTTAAGGCCTGAACGAACAGGCAGTCCTGAAAGGCGCGGCTAGCGGCAGTGAGGATCTCGATCTGGGACTCCGGCTTCTCGTCGGGAGTGATCGAAAGAAAGACGTAGCCGGTTGACTCTTCCGTGTCCTCTCCCGATATCCTCCCTCTGGTCACTCCCAAGGCCGTCCCCGGCCCGGTCAGCCCTTTCAGGCACACATGGGGGATCGCCAGTCCCTCATTCAGGAAGGTCGAGTCCTCCTCCTCGCGATGTAGCACTGCCTTTACTGCCGACGTTTCATCGCACCCGAGTATGCCCTTACACGCCCTCACTATCCCCGAAGTTGACTCCCGGGAGCCGCAATACATTACTATTATCGTAATTATTATTATTATCGTACATAACCTACGTCAGCCAAGGTCGGGGTTGTTAGAAGCGCGCAGCGGCTGATATCCTTCTTCCTCCTCATCTCCACACGTCGTTGAAATAGCACACATCACGGCCTTGACGAAAGAAACCGTCTCCTGGATTGATGAGACGCACGAACGCGAGAGGTTCTGAGACTTGCCGAAGAGGCCCCGCGAAGCTCACTCGGTGACGCTCAAATCCCGATGACTGCAAAAGGAGATACGATGGAAAAGCCGGAAAAACAGAAGGCCGGGAGGAAGCGCCAGCCAGGATCCGACGGAGGGAATGGACCCGCCGTCGAGGAAAGAGACGGCCTTGAGCCCTGGCTTCACTCGCTCTACGATGTGCTGAGCGCGGCCAAGAGGGGCGATTTCTCGGTGCGGATGAAAGACGAGGAAGGCGGCATCCTGGGTGATATCTCGCATCTGTTGAATCAGGTCATCCAACTGAATGAGCGCGTGGCAAAAGAAATAGTCCGGGTGAACACGATAGTCGATGAGGAGGGTAAACTGACGGAGCGCGCCTCCATAGGCGATATAACGGGCATGTGGGCGACAAAGATCGATTCGATCAACGCCCTCATGAACAATCTCGCCCGGCCGATGAACGAGGTCGGGCGCGTTATCAGCGCCGTGGCCGAAGGCGATTTATCGAAGAAGGTGTCGCTCGAAATCGAGGGCAAGCCCTTGAAGGGGGAATTCCTTCGGATAGGCGAGCGGGTGAACAAGATGGTCGACCAGTTGAACGGCTTCGCGGCCGAGGTAACGAGGGTTGCCAGGGAAGTGGGCACCGAAGGCAAGCTCGGCGGCCAGGCCGAAGTAAAGGGGGTCGCCGGGACATGGAGGGAACTGACCGAGAACGTGAATGCCATGGCGTCGAACCTCACGAACCAGGTGCGGAACATCGCCGATGTAACGACGGCGGTGGCGACCGGCGACCTCTCGAAGAAGATAACGGCCGAGGCAAAAGGGGAGATCCTCCAGCTCAAGGATACTATCAACAAGATGGTCGACCAGTTGAACGCCTTCGCCTCCGAGGTAACGAGGGTTGCCAGGGAAGTGGGCACCGAGGGGAAGCTGGGAGGCCAGGCGGAGGTGAAGGGCGTCGCCGGCGTATGGAAAGACCTGACCGACAACGTGAACGCCATGGCTGCGAACCTCACGAACCAAATGCGAAACATCGCCCTGGTAACCATGGCCGTCGCGAAGGGCGATCTTTCGAAGAAGATCACCGTTGAGGCAAGAGGGGAGATCCTCCAGTTGAAAGACGCCATCAATACCATGGTGGACCAGCTCAGTATATTTGCCTCAGAGCTCACCGAGGCGAGCGTCAATATCGGAATGGTGTCGCAAAAGCTCCTCCAGGCTGGGGACAATATGAATTCGATGGTCACCAAGGTCTCTTCCTCGGTCGAGCAGATCGCCGAGGGCGCGAAGACCCAGGCTCAGCAGATTTCGGCGGCCCTGAAAGAGAGCGAGGGCGTTGGCAGCGCCGCTTCGAATACTCTCACGAGCGCCGAAAGAATGAACCAGATGGCCGATATCGCCAACAAGGCGGTGAGAGAGGGCTCAAAAGCGATGGTGGAGACTATCAGCAACACCGACCTCATGCTCGCAGGGTCGAGGGGTCGGTGTCGAGCATCGAGTCGCTCAGCAAGAGCAGCGAGCAGATACAGGATATCGTCGACGTGATAAGGGACATCGCGACGCAGACCAATATCCTTGCCATCAACGCCGCCATAGAAGCGGTACGCGCGGGCAGGCAGGGCAAAGGCTTCGCGGTAGTCGCCGAGGAGGTCAAAACGCTCTCTGCCGACAGCAAGCTCCAGGCAAAGAAGATATCGAGCCTTGTCCAATCCGTCCAGAAGGATACGGGAGAGACGGTGGTGACCATCAAGACCATGGCTGAAAACGTCGAGGTAGGAAAGCGCTCCATCGAGCAGACGTCGAAGGCCTTTGACGACATCAACAGAGCCATAGAGACGACGTCGAATACGGCAAGGGAGATCTCGGTGGCAGCCGCGGACCAGAAAAAAAGCATAGACGCCATATCGGAGAGCCTCGACAAGGTCAATAGCATCGCCGCCGAAACCTCGGCAACGAGCATGCAGTCGACGGAAAGGGCCAAACAACTCCTCGGAAAAATGCAGGAACTCACCGGCATTGCGACCACCCTGGCGGGAATGTCAGAGAAATTCCAGCAGACGGTCGGGCGCTTCGGGGTTCAAACACTGCCCCGAATGGCGAACCATGAATAACAGGAGACATCATGTTCCGGGAAGATTTACATGAGGAAATCCACGAAGCGATCGAGGACGAAATCGAGCAGGACCAGTACCTCGTCTTCAGTGTGGAGTCCCAGGAATTCGGCATCCAGGCAATGCGGATCCAAGAGATCACCTTCCTGTCGGGAGTGACGAGGGTTCCCAATGCCCCGCCCCATATTGAAGGCATTATGAACCTCAGGGGAAAGCTGGTGTCCGTCAAAAACCCGGAAAAGGCGAGCCGAAGATATGGTTCGATTCACTGGAATCGCTCGCCCAGGTGTTGAGTACTAAGAACAGAGAGCTTTTGAAGATAATCAAGGAACGCGCTCCCGCCTCGCTAAAAGAACTCGCAGAGGCTACGGGACGAAGCCCCAGTAACCTGTGCAGGACATTAAAGAACATGGAACAGTATGGAATTGTCGAGCTGCGCAAGGAAAAGAAGGCCGTTAAACCACTTGTCTGTTTCGATTCTTTTGAGGCTGAGTTCAGTTATTAAAGATTTGCAGATTGTTGAAATCTGGATTTATCATAGGCATTTCGACTGATAGCTCGAATGATTGTCCTATTCACCTATAGCTCACCCAAAAAAAAGTCTTACAGAGCAATCCTGCCAAAAAAATGACCTAATCTTCGCAGCTAAATAGCATCCAGTCATTTCCCCCAAAACATCTGACGGCATGCTTTAAACTCTTTGTGAAGAGCAGTGCCAGTTCGGAGGCTGTCGGTATCTGGGGTAGCGGGTGATCAGCCGGTAAAAGAGATCGGGCCTCGAGGTGTAGACGATGCAGCAGTCGGGACAGAGAAGGCGCCGAATCCAAAGGGCAAAGGGTAGAAGCATCGCCTTACATCGGACCCACCCCTCGCCGGTGAACGGACCCACTTAACTGATTTTTCACCGACCGGAGCAACACCGGTTTCAAGACCCACCCCCCCTATCCTCGTAAAGCCTTCCAGTTTTCTCGCAAGACATCTATTCTCCCGCACGTCTTTGGTTCACAATCTTTTCAACCGATGTGATTGCGGAGGAGCCATGGAAAAGAGGTGTTCCACTGCGGAAAGAAGTTTTCCCCCATCCTGCCGTTCTCAACCAGCAATACTGCGGAAGCGCCGACTGCCAGAAGGCCAGGAAGAGGAAGTGGCAGAAAGAGAAACTCGCACGCGACCCCGACTACCGGGAGAACCAGGCCGCGGCGCAAAAAGCGTGGCACCTATACCGGCGTGCGTATCAGCCAAGGCGGTAGGACGGAGAGACCAGAAGGCCCTATGCCAGTTTATGACGCCGCCGAGCACGGCGGCGTGGTGAGGAAATCCATAAATGTCTTGCAAGATTATTGAGGAGACAATTGCGTCATATGGAGAAATGAACGGAAGACTTCGAGCTGCCAGCACGCGGCCCGTCAGCCTATAGTCTTGAGCAACTCCTTGTCGAAGGTAAAAAGGTCGAGCTTGCGAGCCTTCGCCCTGGCAGCCAGAAGACAATCGACGAAATCCAG
>MVRP01000102.1 GCA_002067405.1 Syntrophorhabdaceae bacterium PtaU1.Bin034
CAAAGGCGTGGTGAGGGAACTTGCCCAATTTATCCTCGAAGCACAGGGCAGGTGGGACCAGTTCACGGCACAGTTCAGGGAGGAATAAATGTACCGATACTACAAGGACAACAGAACCTACATAGACGCACTACTGGAAACCGGCGACGCCGTGGTGGTCAACGAAGAGGTGGACTGGGACTTGGAACTCGGCGCCATCGTCCGCAGGACCTGCGAGAAAAAAGGCCCTGCAGCCTACTTCAAGAAGATCAAGGACTACCCCGGCTTCGAGGCGATCGGCGCACCCATTGCCACTTACCGCAGACTCGCCATTGCCTTCGGCCTCGACCCCGCAACCCCCATCCCCGACATCGCAAAAGAATACCTGAAGAGAACAACGGACGGCAAGGGGCTCAAGCCCAAAATCATTGACAAGAAGGATGCACCCTGCAAGGAGATCATCCTCCGGGGTGACGACGCGAACCTCATGAACCTCCCCGCGCCCATGGTCCACGACGGCGACGGCGGCAGGTACATCTGCACCTGGCACTTCGTCGTGGCCAAAGACCTCGACACGCCCGCCATCAACTGGGGCATGTACCGCCAGATGCTCTTCGACGAAAAGACCATGGTCGGCCCGGTGCTTCCCTTCTCCGACATGGGCAAGATGTTCTACAACAAATATGTCCCCAGGAACATCCCCATGCCCTTTGCCACGGTCATCAACCCCGACCCCCTCTCCGCCATCGCGAGCTGCGCCCCTGCGGCGATCCCCGAAGACGAGTTCACGAGCCTCCTCATGGGCGAACCCGTGGAGGTGGTCAAATGCGAAACATCCGACCTCTACGTCCCTGCCCATGCGGAGATCATCATAGAAGGGGTGATCGTTCCCCACATTACCATAGAAGAAGCACCCTTCGGCGAATACACGGGCTACCGCACGAGTCCCCGTGAAAAAAGGACGGTCTACCGCATAAAAGCAATCACCATGAGGAAGAACCCCATCATGTCCGTCTCCAACATGGGGGTGCCCACCGACGAAGGACAGCTCCTCCGCTCTTTCTCCCTCGCCCTCGAGATGGAGAGGATGCTCAAGGACCAGGGCATCCCCATCACCGGCGTCTACATGCTCCCCGAATCCACCCACCACCTTGTCGTGGTAGGAGTCAAGCCCATCTATGCGAACATCGCCACCCAGATAGGACAGCTCGTCTTCGGCAGCAAGCTGGGCCCCTGGTTCCACATGGTAGTGGTAGTAGACGACAAAACCGACATCTACAACAAGGACGAGCTCATTCACGCCCTCTCCACCAAGTGCCATCCGGTCACCGGCATAAGGGTGGAAGGACACGGGGTGGGCACCCCTTTAAACCCCTTTGCCTCACCCTCGGAACGACGGCTCGGTGCTGCCCCCAAGGTGGTCTTCGACTGCACCTTCCCCCTTGACTGGCCTGCATCCGAGATCCCCATAAAGGTCTCCTTCAACAACGTCTACCCGAAGGAGATCCAGGAGAAGGTCCTGTCCAAGTGGCAGACATACGGCTTCAAAGAGTAGGAGGAGAGATTATGTGGGATACCTTTATCGAAAAAGACCTTGTGGAGGACGAGGAACACCTTGCGGTCATACGGGACCTCACCCCCGGTAAAACCAAGTACCGCTCTACCTATGCCCGGATAAGGGTCTCGAAAGACGTGAGCAAATACCCGGAGAAGCTCCAGGTCCGCCTGGGCAGGGGGCAGCTTCTCGATACGCCCTGCTCCATGGAGATCGTGGAGTTCGTTGATGTGATACCGAAGGGGTTGTGATGGAGGGGGTGAGGGAATATGTCGGATTCATGAATGCCCGGGGTCTTGTCCTCGAAATAGAAGACACTGTACCCCGGGCTGATATCCCCGCATTGATCGACCTCCTCTCTGACCGGGAGCGGGTCCTGCTTTTCAGACGCGTTGAGGGATACAAGTGCTCCGTTGTTGCCAACCTTGTTCCGTCCCACGATGCCCTTTCTGTTGCACTGGGGAGCGGCGATTCGTACAAGACGTTTCTTGACGGCATAAAGAAGAGGCAGAAGAAGATCCCCGTTGAACGTGAAGACCTGGAGACCGTCGATATGACGGAGAGAGACCTCCTGTCCGTTCTCCCGATACTCAAGCACTACGAGGGTGATTCAGCGCCGTTCATAACAACGGGTGTTGTTTCTTCCAAAGATCCGGACACAGGGATAGCTGGGCGAGGGGTGCACAGGATGGAATATCGCGGTGCAAATCGTCTCGGTGTGACGCTCCTCAATCCGCCGCTCTCCGACATCTTTGCCAGATACAAAGCCAAGGGGCAACCTATGCCGCTCACCGTCACCCTTGGGGTCGATCCGGTAATGTTCCTTTCCATGGCGCTGAAGGCCGGCCCTGACACGGACAAGCTGGAAATAGCGGGTGGACTAAAGGGAAAGGGGATCAAGGTCATGGCCTCGCTTGATTCATCCATCGATGTTCCAGCCGGAGCAGAGTTCTATCTGGAAGGCTATGTAGACCCTGATGACAGGAGACGCGATGGGCCGTTGGGTGAGATCAGTGGTTACTACATGACGATAGAGGAAACACCCACAATGGTGGTAAAGAAGCTGTCTCACAGGGTGTCGCCCCTCTATCATGCTCTTCTGCCGACAAGCCGGGAGGGCGATGCATACCTCACGTTCGTCAGCCGGGCGCATGTCGAAGATAACGTGAAGAAGCTTTTTCCTTTCATACAGGACCTGTCCTTTGTCAGGGGGACTTTCGGTTCTTCCGTCGTGGTCTCGGTCGGACCGGCGGAGTCAACGAAGATCCGCAGCCTCGTGCTCTCCATGATGGCTTTTCCCATGATCAAGAAGGTTACCGTGGTTGACGTGGACGTGGACCCGCACGACCTGCGGGACGTGGAATGGGCGGTGGTAACGCGATGTATGGCCGATAGGGATGTCATTATCATTCCTGCCCTGCAGGGACAGCCGATAGATCCTTCTGCGTCAGAAGGCCATGGGGTCACAAAGATGGGGATCGACGCGACCACTCAGGGTAAGAATATTGAACCAAGGGCCCGAATAGCAGCGGGCAACCGCACCGGTATTGAAAGGATAGTCAGGCATATTGGAGGTGTTGAATGAGTGGTCTTGTTGTCGGTATGTCGGGCGCCACGGGTGTTATCTATGGAGTTCGGATATTGGAGACACTGGCCGCGTGCGGAGCAGAAACGCACCTGGTTATTACCCCGTCGGCTGTGAAGAATCTCCTGATCGAAACAAAATACACGGTCGAATACGTTCGATCCCTGGCATCGGCCGTTTATGACGTTGACGACGTAGGAGCAGCCATCGCGAGCGGCTCGTTCAAGGTAGACGGAATGGTCGTCATTCCATGCTCCATCAAGACGCTTTCCGGCATTGCCAATTCGTTCAATTATAACCTTCTTATAAGGGCAGCAGACGTCACGTTGAAGGAACGGAGACGGCTCGTTCTCCTTGTACGGGAGACACCGCTTCACGAAGGGCATCTCGATCTCATGACCCGAGTGACGCGGATGGGAGGGGTCATTATGCCTCCTGCGCCCGCGTTCTACCATAAACCGAGGACGATCGACGACCTCGTCGATCAGACAGTCGGAAAGGTGCTCGATCTCTTCTCTATCGATGGACATCTCTTCAGGAGATGGGGCGCCAAGGACGAGATCAAAGTCGCACAGAGGAAGTAAAATGGGCAAAAGGGCAGGAAGGAACCCGGATAAGAAACAGTTCGGCAAAGGGTTAAAAATGACTGGCACAGTGGTAAGCGGTCTCGGAGTATCAGCCTCCTTCCTTGCCATCCCGTGGGTAAACGAACAAATCAACCAAAAACTCAATTTCTCTCCCTACTATGGCACGCTCAACATCGACGTCCATGATCCGAATATTCAAAAGGCATTGAAAAAACAAAAGAGTGAGAGGATCGTACCGGCTGAGAAGGACTTTTGCGACGCTCTTCTATTCGGCGGGGTGATCGCCGGTCGGTATCGTTGCGGCATTATTCTTCCCCTCGTGAGTGGTTATCCTGAAAGCATTCTGGAAGTGGTGGCTCCCGTTCATCTGAAACACGCGCTCGGCATCAAGGATGGGGACGGGGTCGAAGTGGAGGTTCAGGTTCACGTTTAGAAATCCCCGGAAAGGGAGTGAGAACGTGGATGAGGCGCCTGGGATGCTTGGTTTCCTTCGACAATTCCATCGGAGGCGTAATGTCTCTGTTGTTAACATAGAAGAAACATAGGATTTTCTCATTCAAATCGTGCACTTGTTGTTTGTTTTGACGAATACGACGTTTGCGAAACAAGGACCGGTGTTACCACACAGAGGAGGAAAGGAGGTTCCCACATGCCCGTTCTGTTTACCCAGTCATGGGATGTTGTTCAGGGAAAGGAAGAGGACTATGAGGACTTTGTAACTACCGCACTGCTTCCCGGAATGGCGGCAATCGGGCTTACTCCGGTCGGCGGGTATTACGTGGAAGTGGGGTTAGGACCAAGGATTATCGGTGTTCATCGTGCCAACGATTTGAAAGAGCTATTCGCCTGCCTCGCGATGCAAGAGTTCCGGCAACTGATACTTCGGGCCAAATCGCTTGTGTATAACTACAGGACCGCGGTGCTTGAACCGGCCGGAAAGGTAAAGCACGTTGAATACGTGATCCAGAAGGGTGTCTGGAAATTGAATCAGTACTATGACTTGAGGGCGGACAGGAAGAAAGAGTATGCCGATTTCGTTATGGGAGAGTATATACCGGCGCTGCAACGGCTCGACTACGTGGAAGTCACCGGCGGCTGGAATGTTGTGCTGGGAGGAGTGAGCGAGATCATAGGAGAGCTCACGTTCAAGGATCCGGTCGACATCGGACGAATGTTAAACAGCGAGGAGTTTAGAAAGGCAAACCTGAAGTTGCAGGACGAGTTCGTGACGAACTACCAGAACAGGATCCTTCGTTGCACCGAGCGGTTCGACGAGCCAAAGTGGTTCAGGCTTTAGGACTCAATAAAAAGGGGGAGGCCATGGCCAAAGCATTTATGGATCCGCACGATGTTCCTGTTGTCCCAGGAACGGAAGGCTGGGAGAAGATGTATCCTTATCAGTACCAGTTCTCTAAAGACGATCCGGAAAGGGCTTCGTTCGAGAGCAACCAGATCTGGTTTTATGACGGACTTCATTACCCCGAGCCGCATTATCCATTCGATCTTATATGGGATGAAGCCTGGTCGCTGGCGCTCTCACAATACAACACCCGCCACTGGATCGTTCCGCCCGCCATGGGTATCGACCACCGGATCGTGAACGGATACGTCTATATTAGCCCTGTGGGGGTGTTAAACCCGGAAGATATAGGAAAGCGGGTGCCTTTGTTCATGGAACGGGCCGGATACTATTTCCAGAACTGGGACCAGCTTTATGAAAACTGGAAGAAGAAGGTGACAGGAGTCATTGACCGGCTCGAAGCCATGAATTTTACCGATCTCCCCGAGATGGAAGACATGAGTGTCATCAGGGAGGGGGTAGGGAAGGGCAGTGGGTATGAACTTCTGAGGAAGTACGACGAACTGATAGACCTGGGTCTCTTGTGCTGGCAGTACCACTTCGAATTCCTTAATCTTTGCTATGCCGCCCAGGTGACCTTCTTCCAGACGGCGGATCAGATCTTTCCGGGCATTTCCATATCTACCCTGGTTAAGATGTCTGCAGGCTTCGACCCGATCCTATTCAAGCCTGACGCTGAACTGATCAGACTATCAAGACTTGCGATTGAAGTGGGCATCGACGATATCGTGGCAAAACCGCAGGGCGCCGATGCATTGATGAAAGAGCTGGAAATGCACCCGGTAGGAAAAGATTGGCTTAAAGAGCTGGAGAAGGCGAGGTACCCGTGGTTCTACATGTCCACTGGAACTGGCTGGTACCACACGCATATCAGCTGGAACGACAATCTCAACATTCCATTCGACAACATAAGGACGAACATCAGGATCCTGAAAGCAGGCAAGGAGATCGGAAGACCGACTGACAAGATCCTAAAAGAACGGGATCAGATTGCCGACGAGTACAGAAAATTGATCAAGACGGATGAGGACAGGGACGCTTTCGACCAGGGACTTGCCATAGCGCGCCTCGTCCTGCCATACGCCGAAGACCACAATTTCTATGTCGAACACTGGTTCCACAGCCTTTTCTGGGGAAAGGTACGACAAGTGGGTAAAGTCCTCGAAAATGCAGGTTTCATTGAAAATGCCGATACGGATATATGGTTCCTGAGGCGGGACGAGATCAAACAGGCCTTGTGGGATCACGCCACTGCCTGGGCCACAGGCGTGAAGCCAAGAGGGCCGTCCTATTGGCCGAAAGAGATCGCATGGAGAAAAGGTGTTTACCAAAAATTCAAAGAGTGGACACCGCCTCCCGCCTTGGGCATTCCTCCGGAAGTCGTGACGGAGCCGTTCACCATTGTCCTGTGGGGTGTCACCAACAGCGCCCTTCAGTCATGGCTGGTCGGATCGGGCGACGGAGCGTCGCAGGATGAAATCCAAGGCTCTCCCGGTTCTTCCGGAATTGCCGAGGGTCCTGCCAGAGTCCTGAAAAGCGTGGAAGAGCTTGCCGATCTCAAAGAAGGCGAGATACTCGTGGCAACAACCACGTCGCCAAGCTGGGCGCCTGCCTTTGTGAAGATCGCCGGCGCGGTCACTGACGTGGGAGGGCCGATGTGCCACGCCGCTATCGTTTGCAGAGAATATGGACTGCCCACTGTAGTGGGTACCGGCAAAGGCACCCAGCTCATAAAGACCGGCGACGTTATCAGGATCGACGGAGATACCGGATCGGTGAAAATACTGGAACGGATCGGTTCGTAGATTTTCACGCAACGGGCTCCCAAAGAATGTGTTGCAAGCCCGTTGAAAAAGTAAAAATAAGCAACGGAGGCAGCATCATGACGGACAGGCCCATGCGATTAACGCTCTGGTATGAAGAGATGGACGGAGACGATTATCCTCTGGTAGGTAAAAAGAATGCAAACCTGGGGGAAATGACAAAGGCAGGAATACCCGTTTCGCCCGGTTTCTCCATTACCATTTACGCAAACGATAGGTTCATCAGCGATACGGGCATCAAGACGCAGCTGGCAAAACGGCTTCCCGAGTTGGGACATGTGACTTATGAGACGGCAAAGGACGCAAGTGATTTTGCCATGGCCCTGATCGAGGGCGCCAGCCTTCCGTCGTACCTTGAGGACGCAATTCTGTCTGATTACGGGACGCTATGTTCCCGATACGGCAGGACTGCATGCCCGGTTGCAGTTCGGAGCAGCGGCTCGGTATCGATGCCGGGACAGATGGAAACCTATCTCAACATATGCGGGGAGAAGGATCTGATCGAATACGTGAAGAAGTGCTGGGCGAGTGCATACAACACCGAAGCTATCATGTACAGGATGAACAAAGATATGCCCTTCCTGTTCAACATCGGCGTCGGCATTCCCAAGATGGTGAATTCCAGGGTATCAGGCATAATTTTCACCATAAATCCGATAAACGGGGACCCGTCCAAAATATCGATAGACGCGAGTTACGGACTCGGTGAGGCCGTAGTGAGCGGGATCGTAACGCCCGACACCTATCTTATCGACAAGATCACCATGGAGCCGATCAAGACGACCATAGGAAGCAAAGAGATCCAATGCGTTTACCGGGAAAATGCGAGCGACATTATCCAGGTGCCGGTGCCGGACGAAACAAGATGCAGGCCCTGCCTCACCCGCGAGGAAATGCTTGAGCTGGCCCGTATTGGCAAGTTGATCGAGAACTATTACGGGAAGGCGTACGACATCGAGTTCGGCATAGACGCGGATATCGATTTTCCGGCAAATATCGTCATCCTGCAGGTCAGGCCCGAATCGGTGTGGAGCAAGAAAGAGGTTGCAGCAAAGACCGCGCGCAGGAAAGACCCGATGGAACGCATAGTCGGCCAGTTGCTTACGGGAGTCAGGTTGAAATAGAGAAAAGTAACCTGCCGGGTTTCGAGAGCGGTCAGGAGGCCGATTTGTTTATTTCCTTATTCGAGAGTAATAATCCTCTCGGATCGGGACTTGCCATGAGCTCTTTCAGATATGCGATGAAAGCAAGAACGGTATGATCGTATTTTTTGGACTTCAGGTAAGCGACGGAAACCTGCAGGAACAGGGGTTCGAGAAGCGGGATAACCGTGAGGGAGTCGTTCTCTTCGTTCTCTACAGCTCGCCTGATGAGAATCGAGACTCCCTTTCCCTGCGATACCCATTCTTTGATGAATTCGGTGCTGTTTGCCTCGGTGAGCACGGAGGGCAGGATATTCAACCTGGAAAACGCGTCGAGGACCACGCTCCTGGTTGCAGATCCATCCTCCCTTATAATAAAAGGATACGGGCTGATATCGGCCAGGGAGACGGCTTTCCTTTTTGCGAGGGCATGGTTTTTGGCAGTGATCAGCATCAGTTCTTCATTGACGAATGGAAAAGCCTGGATCTTCTTTGACAAGTGCTGATGGGCCACTATAATGACGTCGTTTCTCCCCGAAAGGAGCGTCTTTTCCATTTCTATGGAGGGGCCGGAATCGAGCTTGATGGCGATGTTCGGAGCCCTTCTTTGAAATCCCCCCACAATAAAGGGCATTATATTCCTGGCATAATTGATCGTTGTCCCTATGCTGAGGGACGGTTCTCGATTCTTTCTGATGGCCAGGATCTTATCGTCCAGTTCCCAGGTAATCGCCCCGATGCGCTCAGCGTATTTGTAGACAGTTCTTCCCTCTTTTGTAAGGGTGAAGGCTCCGTTTTCCCTATTAATCAGCTTGATCCCCGTCTGGGCTTCGAGTTGTGCCACATGATGCGAGACACCAGGCTGCGTCATGCAAAGGACATCGGCGGCTTTGGAAAAGCTCTTGAGCTTTACCACGGTCGAGAAGACTATCAGTGAATTTAGGGAGAAATGAAGCATAAGTATTTCTCATACACTATAAGAACAAATCAATTGACATGTCAACACCTTAGAACGAGAATGGAAAAAGATCATAACACAATTCCTCTAGCTTCAGGCGTCGTTTGTTGTCAAGAAAAGGGAACCCTATTGACGGGATATGTTACTCGCCGGTTTATCTTCCCGGTCCCGGATAAACCTTTCGATTATCAGGTGGTGCAAGGAGGACCATATGGCGGTTTTGTTCACACAGTCTTGGGATGTTATACAGGGCAGGGAGGAGGCGTACTCCGATTTTGTGAACAGCACGTTGCTTCCCGGGATGACCGCAATAGGCCTTGCCCCGGTCGGCAGCTATTATGTGGAGGTCGGATCGGGACCGAGGATTATTGGGGTTCATCGCGCTGCTTCTTCCGGAGAGCTGTTTCAAATCCTGAGGACAAGCCCGTTCAAGCAGCTCGCGCTTCAGGTCAAGCCGCTTGTCTGCAATTACAGGACCTCGATCCTTGAGCCGGTAGGCAGAACAAAATATGAAGACTATGTGATACAGAAAGGTGTCTGGAAATTCAGCCAATACTATGATCTAAAGCAGGGCAGAAAGAGGGAGTACGGGGATTTTGTTCTTAATGAATACATACCTGCCCTTGAAAAACTTGATTACGTGGAAGTGACCGGGGGATGGAACGTCATATTGGGAGGGGTAAGTGAAATCATAGGAGAACTTACGTTCAGGGACCCCGTCGACATTGGAGGGATGCTCAACAGCCAGGAGTTCAGACAGGCGAACCTGAAACTGCAGGATGAGTTCGTAACGAACTACCAGAACAGGATCATGAGGTGTACCGAGCGGTTCGATGAACCGAAGTGGTTCAGACTTTAGGAGCGAGTTTCGTGGTCGGGCAGGTAAGAACGAATGAAGAATTGTTCCGGCACTTTCCTTTTGTTGAAGGGGAGGCTCCACGGACTCTGTTCGTGGAGGGGGCGACCGGGGCACCCGCGTGCGGGTCGCCCGATAATTGAACCGAAGTGGTTCAGACTTTAGGAAGGCTATTCAGGCTCTAAAGCTAAAATAAAAAAGGGGGAGCTTATGGCCAGAACATTTATGGATCCGCACGACGTCCCGGCGATTCCGGGAACCGAGGGTTGGGAGAGAATGTACCCTTACCAGTATCAATTCTCGAAAGATGACCCGCTGAGGTCGGCTTTCGAGAGCAGCCAGGTATGGTTCTATGACGGTCTGCATTACCCCGAACCTCACTACCCGTTCGATCTTATATGGGACGAAGCGTGGTCTCTGGGATTGTCGCAATACAATACGCGGCACTACCTGGTCCCGCCGGCCTTGGGCATCGATCATAGAATTGTAAACGGCTATGTCTTCATTAGCCCGGTCGGTGTGCCGAACCCCGCAGATATTGAAAAACGGGTACCGCACTTCATGGAACGGGCGGGTTACTACTATCAGAATTGGGACAGGCTCTACGACAACTGGAAAAAGAAGATGAACACGGTCCTCGAACAGCTTGAAGCCATGGCGTTCACCGATTTACCCGAAATGGAAGATATAAGCGTCATCAAGGAAGGAAAGGGGAAGGGGAGCGGCTTCGAGCTTCTGACAAAGTATGATGAACTCATCAACCTCGGTCTTCTCTGCTGGCAACACCATTTCGAATTTCTTAACCTCGCCTATGCCGCTCAAGTGACGTTTTTTCAGACGGCCGACCAGATCTTCCCCGGCGTACCCATTTCCACGCTTGTGAAGATGTCAGCCGGTATGGAAGCATTGTTGTTCAGGCCTGATGCAGAGCTTATCAAGCTCTCCAAACTGGCCGTCGAGGCAGGTATTGATCAAATATTCCTGAAACCGTTGAAGGCCAAAGAACTGATAGCCGAACTGGAAAAGGATTCGGTGGGAAAAGAGTGGCTCAACGAGATGGAGAAATCGAGATATCCCTGGTTCTATATCTCAACCGGCACAGGGTGGTATCATACCCATATTAGCTGGAACGACAATCTCGACATTCCGTTTGAAGCGATAAGGACAAACATCAAAGCACTTAAGGCCGGCAAAGAGATAGGAAGGCCGACGGACCAGATCCTCAGGGAGCGTGACAGGCTCGCCGGGGAATACAGAAAGCTGATCAAATCGGAAGACGATAGAGAAGCCTTTGACCAGGGGCTTGCAGTAGCCCGCCTCGTGCTTCCGTATGCCGAGGACCACACGTTCTACGTGGAACACTGGTTTCACAGTCTTTTCTGGAGCAAGGTGCGACAGGTGGGCAAGGTCCTGGAAAACGCAGGTTTTATTGAAAACGGAGATACGGATATATGGTTCCTCAAGAGAGACGAGATCAAGCAGGCCTTGTGGGACTATGCAACAGCGTGGGCAACCGGGGTGAGGCCCAGAGGACCATCCTACTGGCCGAAAGAAATCGCATGGAGAAAGGACGTGTACCAGAAATTCAGAGAATGGACACCCCCTCCTGCACTCGGAACACCGCCCGAGGTCGTTACCGAACCCTTTACTATTGTAATGTGGGGTGTTACCAACGAAGTCCTGGACAAGTGGCTGGGAGGCTCGGAAGAAGGGAAGAACGGCAATGAAATCCAGGGCTCTCCCGGTTCCTCAGGGATTGTCGAGGGCAGGGCAAGAGTGCTCAAGAACGTTGAGGAGCTTGCCGATCTCACGGAAGGCGAAATACTGGTCGCAACTACTACATCGCCAAGCTGGGCGCCTGCCTTCGTTAAAATTGCAGGAGCGGTGACCGACGTGGGCGGACCCATGTGTCATGCCGCCATAGTGTGCAGGGAATACGGATTACCCACAGTAGTGGGAACCGGCAAGGGCACACAGGTCATAAAGACAGGCGATCTTATCAGGATCGACGGTGATACGGGCTTGGTGAAGATACTGGAACGGAAGAACTGATATGGGCTTGAGGGGGCTGCTGCCATCGACAAACAGCCCCCTCAACGAAAGGTTCCTCCGAGATGACAAGCCTGATCGCAAGCCACACTTCTGTTTCTGATGCCTCGGATTTGCAGCAGTCGAGATCGGCAATAAGGTGCCAAACATCGTTGGCAACAAGCATCCATAAAAACTAGAAAAAGGGGGAGTATTATGGATCAGCAGGCAGGAGTCAAGCAGCCTCTCTTGGGATTGCTGGCGACATTCGTTGTCTTGTTCATAGCCTTCGGCCTTATCATTTGGTTTGAAACCGAGACATTTCTCACATGGGCAGGTTATCTCGCAATGACCCTTATCCCGTTCTCCATTATTATCGGTATGGTCTGGCAGACCAACTACCCGCCTCCTGCGGCAAAGATGGAACAGCCCTTGAAAGGCATCTACCTTCTCCTGATAAACTTCATTGTCGGCGTTCTTGTGGCTGCATGGTCGTTGAAGACCGTTGGGGGTAATGCAGCACCTCCAACACCGTTCCTCGTATTCTTTACGATCATGACGGTCATCATGACTTTCTGGTGCGTGGTAGTGTGGCAGTGCTGGCCGGCAACAGGTATCAAAGGCGATCATCCGGCCTTCGTGGGATTCGGGACACTCATAGTGTCTTACGCCCTCGCCTGGATACTCTACAAGACGCTGTTCAATTTCGGATTCGCGAAGGGTGCTCCTTTCTATTCCGTTGCGCTCGATCCCGGAGGAGCCTTCAACGCGTGGGTCGTATTGAGCTTTTTCCTTACTGCCCTTGCCGTCATTCTCGCGTGGGCGGAGCTTGATTTCTGGCCCCTGAGCCTCATTCCTCCCAAAGCCCCTGCTTTCGGCAGACAGCCAATTTGGGGCATTGTGGTGAGCCTGCTGGTGATCGTCATATCACTGATAGTCCAATCAATCTTTCTCAGCGCGGGTATGGACGTCGTTGTCTACGCGGTTAAGGTCCCGATTTGCATTATTTTCGGGGAATTCATCATGCTTCTCCTGTTCCAGACCTCCCCTGTGCAGACAGTGAGGCAGCCCGGAAAGGGAATCGTGCTCATCGTCCTTTCTGTAGTCCTTTCCGTGGTGATGTACCATCTCTATTCCTGGTTCAGCTTTCTCGTTGCCGGATCTCTGCCCAGCGGGCCCCCGGCCTACGTGTTGGAATTGTGGCTCGCAACGGCGCTCCTCAGTTTTACCTTCCCCGTCATTGCGACTTACACGGGCGCCTTCAATTATTGGCCGCTGACCGAGCCCAGGCCTCAGGCAACGGCACGAGAGGGGCAGGTGCCGAAGGAACAGGCGGCGGTATAAAAGGAGCGTAAGAGAACGCCTCGCACGGGGCGATTCCCGTGCGAGGCGTTAAAACCGAAATAGCCGGTCAGCCTCTGCACTCTTCGCTTCCGTCCACGAATAGATTTTCGTACCTCTCCGCCCTTCAGCAACCGAAAATTGTTTGTTTTTCATTCGTGAAGTCTGGTGTCCTTCCGGTAAGTCTGCCTAAATGATGATTGTTGCCGGATTCCAATCCCGGTGGTACATTTATTTAGGCTG
>MVRP01000103.1 GCA_002067405.1 Syntrophorhabdaceae bacterium PtaU1.Bin034
TTCCCTTTAGTAAAATTTTCTTGACATTGTTTGAGCTGATTCACTATTGTCTAGTGTATCAGCTCTAGGGGGATTGGGGAGTCCGCCATTAGACGATATCTTTTCATCGACAGCACGATAGCATTCTTTGCTCAAGCACCCTTAGAAAACAATAGTACAGTTGCGCTTTAAAACATCTCCGGGAAAGGGGGTGATGAAAAGGAAACGCGATTATTTTTTGGGGGGAAAAATCCGTGCAAATTCAGAAAGGAGGTGTCGTATGCAGCCTGATATAAGTGAATTGATGACTGCATGGTATGTTTGGGGGGCATTGTTTCTTGCAACAGCTTTGATGACGGTAATTGGAACACATCTGATCACGAGGGGGTGGAAAGAATGAACCCACAAGCCGTTGGTCAGTTTCTCACTGTACCGAAGCCAGACGCACAAATGATTATATCCGGCATTATTGCCGTAGGCATTTTGCTGTGCGCTTCGGTTTTCCTCGGCCTCATGGGAAAAAAACAGTGGAAATCATTCGATGAATATTTGGTGGGAAAAAGGGATATCGGACCGTTCGTTACCGCCGCCGCCCTTTCGGCTTCTTACATTTCCGGATGGGCATTCTGTGGCAGCACGGGCATTGTCTACACGCTCGGCTTCTCCGGTATGTGGTTCGCCGGCATCTGGAGCCTCGTGGGGATCATCCCCTGCATCTGGCTGGGCGCGGTCAAGACACGCGATTTTTCTGCGAAACTCGGAGCAGCTACCTTACCTGAAACGATAGGCAGGAGGTTCGACTCCAAGGGGCTTCAGACAGTCGTCGCCATTTCAATGCTTTTCTTTCTTTTTCTGTATTCAGTCGGCCAGTTGAAGGCGGGCGGTACGGTCTGGTACGCGATGACCGGTCTCTCGCCCTTCTGGTGCCTGCTCCTGTCAGTCTTCATCGCGTGGCTCTACATGGTCCTTGGCGGCTACGTCGGGAACCAGTACGCAATGGCCCTTCAGGGGCTGGTATTCGCGATCGTCGGCACCCTTCTCGGTTTGTGGGCAATCATTTATATAGGGGGTTTTACGGGTATAACCGAACAACTTGCAGCCCAGAACCCGAAGCTCATGGCCCTCATCAGACCGGAATTGCCGAAGGTCGGCTTTCCTCAGCTTATGTCGAGCTGGGTGGGCATTCTCGCCACGCCAATCATTTTCTTCACCATGGCCGTCGGATTCCCGCATAATGTGAGCAGGTTCCTGGGCATGAAGAAGGTGACGAAAAGGGATTACTGGATGCTCATCTTCATCGTCTGGCTCTTCACCGGTATTCCGATCATGCTCGACTGTTCGAGCAACGGTCTGGTTGCCCGCGTGCTTTATGGCCCCGGCCTTCTGAAAATTGAGCCGTGGAAGGGCGACCTCGCGGCTCCGATGCTCTCGTACGCACTTGGAGGGTCCTGGATGCTCGCTGCCTACACAGCAGGCCTCTTCTCGGCGGCCCTATCAACTCTCGCCGGCATGGTTTTCATTATGAGCGCGAACGTGACGAGGGATATCATCAAACTGTGGTGGCCGGAGGTATCCGACAAATCGATGCTGTATCTCGGCTATTTCCTTATCGCCCTGTTCCTTTTCCTGCCTTTCTACTGGACGCTTGTGAGGCCGCCCGAGCTGCTCTCGATCTTCATGGGTCTCGCGGCTATGGGATTGGGAGCGGTATTCTTCTTTGTCACCGCCATATCCTACTACTGGAAAAGGGCAACGAAGTGGGGCGCCATATGCACGGTCGTCTGGGGCACGGCCCTCACCCTGTACGGCGGGTACGCGGTTCTCGCGAGGAAGCCGCCGCTTTACGGTATGGGGAGCTATGAATGGTTCATGGTCATCAGCTGCGGTCTCGTCTATTTCATCGTGAGCGCATTGACAAAGCCGCCAAAGAGGGAACTGATCGACAAACTCTTCCCTTCAGCCGTGAACCAGGTATCACCACGCGCTGCGAAGCAAGCGTAAGAAAAGGGGCCTTCGGGCCCCTTTTCACTTCTTTTTTTGCCGGGACGTTTTCAGGAACGTGCCCGCTTCTATCGCGTGCTACCTCTTTTGCGGACAGACGATCGTCGAGAGCCTGTCGAGCATGGAACCGGGCGGCGTCTCCTGCCAGTCTTTGTACGTGCCCGCCCTCGCATAATCGAGCGTTTTCCCGTCGGCCGTCAGCTCGTAAACCTTCTGAACAGAATACTCCCTCTTCTTGCTGAAACAGTTCAGTTCGTAAAGTACGTTCCTGTGCGAGAGCGTGTCGTAACCTTCGGTGGGGAATCCGTATTTTTTTCTCTTCTCGATGTACCTGGCCTTGCCTTCCGCATTGAACATAACCTGGGTCAGAACCCTGACTATCCCCGGGGAGGGTTTGGCTGACGTATCGAGTTTGTAGAAATGATTCCCATCCTCGTCCTTTCCGTAAGAAGTCCAGTCGGCCGCGTAAAGGGACAAGGATATAAGGGTGATGCTAAAAACCAGAGCGATAATGATTCTGGTCTGCCTTGTCATTCCCTGTGTCATCTTTCCTCCTGTTTTTGACCGTGCGCGTTGGTTCGGATAAAAACAAGGGCCAAGACCGCTATATCCGGCCTCAGCCCTTGCTGTACGCACCACGCTGATTGTTGTCCTTTTGCTCTTAATGGCCGCCGCCACCTAATGTGTCGGGAACAGCGGTAAGGTCCTTTTCCGCACCGGCGGGCAAATCGAACACATTGTCGGCGACGCCGCCCTTTTTGATGTTCTTGTACTCGACGCTCCAGCCTCCGTTGACCGTGGTCATCTTTACAGGGAAGTTCACGTCTGTCGCAAACCACTGGTAGTAGGTTTCCGTCTTCTTGCCCTCTTTAACGGCTACCTCGTACTTTTTAGTCGGATGTCCGTCTATCGTCTCTGTCCCAACCTGTTTTCTGCTCACCTCGCCGTATACCTTTTCCTCGATCCTCGGCATCATTGCAGGCGTGAGCTTGGCCTCCGTGTATGTCTTTTCATAGGCGTTAATCTGCCACAGTACATTCTTGTCTCCCCGGACCACAGAGTAGAAAGGAGTGCCTGCCCTGTCTACCCGCACCTTCTTGTCCTTTACATAGACCTTCCCCATCGCCGTCTTCTTACCAATTTTTGTGACGGTATCGGCAATCAACTCCACCGCATAAGCAGTTGAGACAGCAGCGATAAAGAAACAAAGCACCATACCGACAACAATTCCCCACCCTTTACTAGTCATACATCCCCCCAAGTTGTAAGATTATTTGATTCCCCAACAACCGTTTACCACTTATGCAGGGGTGGGTGCAACAAAAAAAATCAGGTTTGGGCCGTGGGCTCTCCGGTCCGCCCTGTTTTTTCCGCGCTCTGGGCCGCTCTCCGTTTGAGGAACTCCAATCCGGTCATCGGATAGAGGGCGTAAATGAGAACATCTTCCATCCTGTCCGATATCCCCTTCAGGGCCTCGCGTGCCCTGGGCAACTCGGGCTCCAGGATGTCTCCCGGCCTTACGTTGATAGGTTGTTCACCCCTCTCGTAGCCTTTGAGCGCCTTCTTTCTCACCTCTTCATCCACAGGGGCTGAGGGATGGCCATAGAGTCCGTAGAAGTAATCCTTCACCTCTTTCGTGATCATCTTGTACCTTCCTGCGAGCACATTCATCACGGCCTGGACACCGACTATCTGGCTCGTTGGCGTTACAAGCGGAGGATAGCCCATTTCGGCCCGTGTCCTCGGTATTTCTTCATACACCTCGTTAATGCGATGAAGTGCCTTGGCCTGCTTCAGCTGGCTGACGAGGTTGCTTATCATGCCGCCGGGTATCTGGTGCATGAGCACATTTATGTCGATGACCGAGAATTTGGTCGTATCGGAGAACGGCATGTACTTCGAGATGATGCTTTCCAGATACTCATCGATTTCAGGGAATTTCGCCAGGTCGAGACCCGTATCCCGGCTAGTGCCCGAGAGGGTCACGATAAACGGCTCCACAGCAGGATGTGAGCTTCTCAGGGCGAAAGGCTCCACGCAGGTATCTATACCGTCGACACCCGCTTCTACCGCCTTGAGACATGCCATGGACGCCATGCCGCTCGTATAATGGGTGTGCAGATGGACCGGGATCCGGAGCTCTGACTTAAGGGCGGACACGAGGTCGTACGCATCGTAAGGTGATATGATACCGGCCATATCCTTGATACAAAAGGAATCGGCGCCCATTTCCTCGATTTGTTTGGCCTTCGAAACGTAATAGTCCAGGTTGAAGATGGGGCCGCCGAGCCTTCTTTCCGTGAGGGCATACGAGAGCGTTCCCTGAATATGCATGCCTGTCTTCTTGATCGCTCTGAAAGCCGCAGCAAAGTTCCGTTCGTCATTGAGGGCATCAAAGACACGAAAGATCTCAATCCCGACCTCGGCCGCTTTCCCGACAAACGCCTCCACCACGTCATCCGCATAGTGGCGATATCCCACGAGGTTCTGTCCTCTCAGAAGCATCTGAAACCTCGTCTTCGGCATTCTGGCCTTGAGAATGCGTACCCTCTCCCAGGGATCTTCATCGAGAAACCTTGTAGCTACGTCAAATGTCGCGCCACCCCACACTTCCATTGAGTAAAAGCCGATATCATCCATCTTTTCGGCTATGGGCAGCATGTCCTCCGTAGTCATCCTCGTTGCGAAAAGCGACTGGTGGCCGTCCCGGAAAGTGACATCCGTGATGAGCAGGGGTTTCTTTTCTCTTGTTTCTTTTGTCAAGGCTACCTCCTGGTATGCTTGTTGGACTTTGCACCTCTATCCATTTAACACGACAAATGTCTTTATGAATATAGGAGAGTTACCCGGTCCCATGTGCCAAATACCTTAAGGCAACAGGAGATAACCATTGCCTGAAAGTTATTCGGTTCGGGGGTAATACTGAAAAACTGCGAGAGGTGATCCTGTCACATTATGTCTCTTCCCGCACGAGCGTTTTTGACCCTTCCGGTATCACATGGCAGAGCAGTTCTCTTCCCGTGTCAAGGGATCTCAGCGCTTCTTCAAGGGTTCTTTTCGGCGTGATGCCCATCTTTCTTACCTGGTCCTCCTCCATGTCCGATACGAGCATCACATTGTACCGTTCCGCCTTGATGCGGGTTGAATAGGCGGTCTGAGAGTACACCTTGTCGCTTTCCCGGACGTCCGGCTCCATGGCCTCGACAGACGGATAATCGAACCACCGGAGGAAATGGGGGTTTCCTGCGCCGTCTTCACACTGGCCGAGGAGTATGATGGCGCCTCCGTCTTTTGCCGCGAGCTTCGCGTGCTCCAGTGCCTTATGAGTCTGAATGAAATCTATGTCCTTCGGAAAACCGCCGACGCTCACCACTACCACATCGGCCTTTTCAGGAACCGTTGCCGAGAAATGGGCATTGTACCAATCACACCCGGCCCTGTGGGATTCCCTTATGTCGCCGGAAAAGATGCCCAGAAGGTCTTTCTTGTCGTCAAAAACAGTATTGATAAGAAAGAGCGGCCTCGGAACCAGGGCAATCCCCTCCATGATCGCTTCATGCATCGGGTTTTCGTCAAGAATGCCTGTTCGCGCCCGCTCGTGCTTGCCCGGTTTATCGGTGTTGAAAACCCTCTTGTGGGCGCTCAGAATGGTCTCGTATGCCGCGACACCCGGTATAATGCATTTCCTGCCGCCGCCGAAACCCGCGAGATAGTGGAAACTTATCGCCCCGGTAACGAGGATTGCATCGACCTCGAGAAGGAGCGAATTCAGCGCCACATCCAGTCCGGAAGGCGTAACCCCCAGCGAGGTCAGGGAACTCTTGTCAAAACAGTCGTGGTCAATACAGGGAAGGGCGTCATAGACGGCGGCGGAAACAAGGCTTCTTCGTTCGTCCTCTGTCTGTTTCCGATGATTGCCGAGGGCGAAAAGGACACGCGCCGAGGCTGCTCTGGGCAGGAACCCGTCCTGCAGAACAGGGAGGATCCTTTCGGCCCCCGTGTATCTCGTGACGTCGGATACTATGATGAGCAGATTCTTCCCGGCCACCCACTCGTCGAACGGCATTGATCCGTAAGGCTTCGCCAGTGACGCGAGGAGCGTCTCCTCAAAGGGGCGGGTGTCAGGGTGGGCAGGCTCCACGACCGAAACATCCCACGCCGGGGGCGCCTCGAAACATATTACATTCCTTCCGTATCTCAGGTCGCATTTCATTTTATGCTGTAAAATACACTCCTTCCGCCGAAAATGGCCACGTCTCCGAGCTCTTCTTCGATTCTGAGGAGCTGGTTGTACTTCGCGATCCTTTCACTTCTCGAAGCGGATCCTGTCTTGATCTGGCCGGCGTTCGTCGCAACGGCAAGGTCCGCGATGAAAGCGTCCTCTGTTTCGCCTGATCTATGGGAGATGACACAGGTATAGCCCGCCCGCTTCGCGATCTCGATGGTCGTCAGCGTCTCGGTCACTGTCCCGATCTGGTTCAGCTTGATGAGGACGCTGTTCGCCACACCTTTTTCGATGCCTTCAGTCAATATCTTCGGATTGGTCACAAATATGTCGTCACCGACGATCTGGATCCTTGATGCGCAGCGGGTGGTGCAAAGCTTCCATCCGTCCCAGTCATTCTGGGCAAAACCGTCCTCGATTGAGACGATGGGGTAATCGTTGATGAGCGATTCATAAAAGGAGACCAGCTGTTCGGCGGTCCAGCTGTTTCCCTCGATCAGGTATTTGCCGTCCTTGTAAAGCTCACTTGCCGCCACATCGAGGGCTAAGGCGATATCGTCATTCGGCTTGTACCCCGCCTTTTCTATTGAGAGCATAAGCATGTCGATTGCCTGTTTCGTGGACGATATCTGGGGGGCAAAACCGCCCTCGTCACCCACGCCGGATGCAAGACCCTTATCCTTGAGTACACCCTTCAGCACGTGAAAAACCTCAACCCCCATGCGCAGCGCTTCTCTGAAGTTTTCCGCTCCGACAGGGACGATCATGAACTCCTGCACGTCGAGGGGGTTCTGGGCATGGACGCCGCCATTGATCACGTTCATCATGGGTACCGGCAGTTCGCGCGCGCGAACCCCGCCCAGGTACCGGTAAAGGGGCATGTCTTCAAAGTCTGCCGCAGCTCTGGCTGCGGCCATGGAGACCGCAAGAATCGCGTTTGCCCCGAGCTTGCTCTTGTTCTCCGTTCCGTCAAGCTCTATCATCACGTTGTCGATCAGGGCCTGGTCTATCACATCGAGGCCTTCAAGTTTCGGAGCAATGATCTCGTTCACGTTGTTGACCGCCGTGAGTGTACCCTTACCCTGAAACCTGCTTTTATCCCCGTCCCTCAGCTCAAGCGCTTCCCGCTCTCCCGTTGAAGCTCCCGACGGGACGATTGCCCTGCCTACGACGCCGCTTTCAAGTATCACTTCCGCTTCAACTGTCGGATTTCCTCTGCTGTCGAGCACTTCCCGCGCGAACACCTCATATATGGTTGGCATGGAAAACCTCCTGGAAATTATATGTAGTCCGGGTATACGATGCTGGTGCTGATTTAATGAGGATATCACAGGACCGGAGAGGGGTCAAACTTAATTATCAATGCGGGATTCTTGAAGTAATTGTGATTTCCCCCGCACGCCGCGACCGCCCGATCTGTTTCATTTTGGCCTGTATTTGTCGTATAATAGAGGCTCGCTGCACATGAAGCGTTGACGAAAAGCCAGACAGTACAAGGGAGGTAGTATGAGATCGGACAGGATGAAGAAAGGGATCGAAAAAGCGCCGCACCGCTCGCTTTTCAGCGCAGTAGGGATGCTTCCGGAAGAGCTTGAAAAACCCATTATCGGCATTGCCAACTCGGCATCCGAACTGATCCCCGGTCACATCCATCTTAACCGTATTGCCCAGGCGGTAAAAGACGGTATCCGCCTGGCCGGCGGGACCCCCTTTGAATTTGCAACTATAGGCATCTGCGACGGCATCGCCATGAACCACGAAGGCATGAAGTACTCCCTGGGATCAAGGGAGCTTATTGCCGATTCGGTAGAGGTTATGGGAAAGGCATATCCCTTTGACGGGCTGGTGCTCATACCTAACTGCGACAAGATCATTCCGGGTATGCTTATGGCCGCGCTCCGGCTCAATATCCCGGCTGTACTGGTGAGCGGCGGGCCGATGCTTGCGGGGCGTTTCAGGGGCCGCTCCGTGGATTTGATCTCGGTTTTCGAAGGCGTTGGAAAGGTGGCGGCCGGAACCATGGCAGCGGAAGAGCTGGCCGAACTGGAAAGTTGCGCGTGTCCGGGAGCGGGTTCGTGCGCAGGTATGTTCACGGCAAATTCCATGAACTGTCTGAGCGAGGCGTTGGGCATCGCACTTCCCGGCAACGGCACCATCCCCGCGGTCCACGCCCACAGGATCAGGCTCGCAAAGAAAGCCGGAAAGGCAATCGTGGACCTGGTCGGCAAGGATATGAAACCGAGGGACATAATAACCTTCGAAGCCTTCAAGAATGCCATTACCGTTGACATGGCATTCGGGGGATCGTCAAATACGGCCCTTCACCTGCCCGCAATCGCCCACGAGGCGGGAATAGACTTGCCTCTCACCCTCTTCGACGAGATATCCGAAAAAACACCGCACATCTGTTACATGAGCCCGGCCGGTCCCCATCACCTTGAAGAACTGGATGAAGCAGGCGGGGTTTATGCAATAATGAAGGAACTTTCCGGGAAAAACCTCGTCGACGGAAGATGCGAGACTGTTGCAGGCATCACCCTGGGAGAAGCCCTCGAAGGGGCCGGGGTAAAGGACCCCGGTGTGATCAGACCCCTCGATAAGCCATATCATGACAGAGGCGGACTTGCCGTGCTGAGGGGCAGCCTGGCGCCGGGCGGGGCCATACTCAAGATCGCGGGGGTGGCTGACAACATGAGGAGATTTACGGGTAAGGCCCGCGTATTCGAGAGCGAAGAAGAGACCATGGCGGCAATTATGGAAGGAAAGGTCCAGGCCGGAGACGCCGTCATCGTGCGCTACGAGGGGCCCAAAGGGGGTCCGGGTATGCGTGAAATGCTGAGCCCGACGAGCGTCCTCTGCGGCAAGGGGCTCGACCAGGATTGCGCCCTGGTCACGGACGGCAGATTTTCCGGCGGCACAAGGGGACTCTGCATAGGTCACGTCTCTCCGGAGGCAGCAGAAGGTGGTCCTATCGGCCTCGTGAGGGACGGCGATCCGGTAGAGATAGATCTCGACAGAAAATCGATAGACCTCCTGGTCGGAGAAGAGGAGATGAAAAGAAGGCGCAGGGAGTGGAAGAGACCGGAGCCGAACATCAAGGAAGGGTATATGGCCCGTTATGCGGAAATGGTAACAGGGGCGGCGAGCGGAGCAGTTTTCAGGCCGGTCTGGCGTGAGGAGCAGCAACGATAGCCCGACCCGGGATGAACCGGCCGGACGGGGAAATGCAGGCGCGGTAATGACGGAGGAAGAGAGAATTGATCGATAAGTCCGTAGTGAATCAGATAATCGAGATTGTGGGCAAAGAAAACGCCTTCGATTCCTTGGAGGAAAGGAAGTGCTATGCGTATGATGCGAGAACCGAAGGCGCAATTCCGGACCTGATCGTGCTACCCTCCTCTGCCGAACACGTATCCGCCATCATGAAACTCGCCAACAAGCATCTCTTCCCCGTGATCCCCAGGGGCCAGGGATCCGGTCTTACGGGCGGTTCGGTTCCCGTGAAGGGCGGCGTGGTCCTTTCTTTTATGAGGATGAACCGGATCCTGGAAATCGATACGGAAAACCTTATTGCAGTGGTCGAGCCGGGCGTCATTACCTTTCTGCTCCAGCAGGAAGTGGAAAAGAAGGGACTCTTCTATCCTCCTGACCCCGCATCCTACAAATACTCCAGCATCGGAGGAAACGTCGCGGAATGCGCAGGCGGCCCGAATTCGCTTAAGTACGGTGTGACGAGAGACTACGTGCTCGGCATGGAAGCGGTACTCCCGACCGGTGAGATACTGAACCTCGGGGTTCGGACCATGAAAGGTGTCGTCGGTTACGACCTCACCAGGCTTTTCGTGGGTAGTGAGGGCACCCTCGCAGTGGTGACGAAGATCATCCTGAAGCTCATTCCCCTTCCGGAAACAAAGGCGACAATTCTTGCGGTCTTCAACGAGGTGGAGCAGGCAGCGGAAACGGTTTCCGCGATCATCGCAGCGAAAATAGTCCCTTCCACAATGGAATTCATGGACAAGTCATCGATCGTGTGCAGCGAGCAGGCTTCCCCCATGGGCCTGCCCGAAGGAGCAGGCGGCCTCCTCCTGATAGAGGTGGACGGGAACAGGGAATCGGTACGGCCCCAGGCGGAAAAGGTTGAAGCGATTGTGCGCGATCACCATGCTATCAGATGCGATTTAACCGAAGATCCGGCTGAAGCAGACAAACTGTGGCAGGCCCGCAGGGTGCTGTCTCAAGCAACTTACAATCTCAACCCCCTGAAGATCGCGGAAGATGTCGTCGTGCCCCGTTCGCAGATCCCCACTCTCATACGCTCCCTTGAAGAAATGCAGAAGAAGTTCGGCATCCCCATTCTTAGCTTTGGCCACGCGGGAGACGGCAATTTTCACGTGAGCATCATGATCCAGGATACTGAAGAACACCGGTCTAAAGCTGAAGAGGCGGTGAAAGAAATCTTTGCCGAAACCCTTCGGCTCGGGGGGACGATGTCCGGCGAGCATGGTGTCGGCCTCTCAAAAGCGCCGTATATCCACATGGAGCTGTCGGACGCTGCCATAGCAACGATGAAGAAACTCAAACAGGTTTTGGACCCGAATAATATCCTCAATCCCGGCAAGATTTTTCCCGCGTAAAAGAAACCGGCCCGAAACCGTGGGGAAGAGGTATGGGCCGGATTTGTCAAGCTCCCGGCTGGATTACCTGGGGGGTTTTGAGGCCGGGGGTGTCGAATTGGCAACTTTTGTTGAGCAGCCTGTCGTCCCCTGCTTGTAAACTGGGACCGGTTCCCCGAGAACCGGGAACCAAACTGCCGGATGTAGTATCGCATGAATGGTATAACAATGGAATATCATATGGATATTATAAATATATAATATCTTTACTAATACTCTACGTCCCACCATCCGATCCGGTCAAATGGCTATTTTGTTCACCGTTCCTGGGAATTACACTGGTGAGGACAGTGGTAGGCCTCAACGTGCCGGAACAGTGAAGCTATGCGAGGGAGAGGAGATAGGAGCGCAGATTTGTCTTGTCTTTATTCAAACCGAGCCTCTTTCTTATGAGGAACCTCTGCAGGTCGATCGCGCCTTTGCCGACGTGCAGGAGATCCGCTATCTCCTTCGTTGTTCTGCCTTCCTTTATGAGCGCAATGATCTCGATTTGTCGCGGCGTGAAATTGAAAGCCCGTATGTTATTGAGGAAAGGAGAGACAATTTCATTCAGGTTGGTCTCGAGGAAGTCGACTTCCGTTCGCTGGATATCTTCCAGCCGGGTCTTTTTTAACTTCTCGATATAGGGAAGGACCAACTGCTTTACATTTGACACAAATCTTTCCTCCAGCTCTTTCTTGTCCTCTTCCCTGTGTTTGAGCAGGACTTTCAGCGCCGTGTTTGTCTCCTGCAAATTCAGGCGTTCGGCTTCCAACGCCTTTTCCGCCTCCCGGCGCCTTTTTACTTCCTCCTGAAGCTGTTGCTGGTCGTTGAGACGGGCTATTATGTTTCCCAGTTCGGCAGCGAGGAGATCAAGCGCAATTCGGTCCTGCTGCGGCATTTCTTCCAGCACTTTTGAGAGAATATTGAAGGAGCCCGTTACTTCATGATTGAGGATTATGGGAATAATAGCTATGTACTTATAGCCTTCCGCGAAACTCGTGGGCGTCAGCTCTTTTGTGGGGCGCATAAAAATGCTCTTCCCCTCCATCGTGAGGGTCCACCCGCCGGACCCTTCAGGAACCCGGCTCAACTTCCGGGCGACATCTTCGGATATGCCCACGGACGAGACGAGCTCCAGGTCTCCGGTTGGATTCTTGAGCCACACACCGCCGCATTCCATGCCTGACATCTTTATCGCTGTCTCCAGGCACAAGGGCAGGGCCTTGTCGAGCGAGGATGTCCTCGCCAGTTCGAGTGCCAGGTCGCGTTGGAGAAAAATCTGTTCCTGCAGCCGTTTTCTCTCGGTGATGTCCTGCACCGTACCCTGTCTGTGGAGCATCTTTCCATTCTCATCTCGAACGACCCTGGCATTGACGGAGATCCATATAATGCTCCCGTCCTTACGGTACATCCTGAATTCGAAGTTGTAGACGTAGCCTTGTGTCTCCAACAGTTTGATGAATTCGTCACGCCGGTCGAGATCGACGTGAATTTCTTTGATGTTGGTTATATGCGACATCAGGTCTTCGGGGGAGTCATAGCCGTGGATGCGGGCGAAGGCTGGATTGAGGCTCAGCGGCCGGCCATCCGGCGTGACCTGAAAAATGCCTTCGGTCGCATTAAGGAATATATTTCTGTACTTTTCCTCCGCCTCTCTCAGGGCCTGTTCAGCCTGTTTTCTTTCTGTGATGTCCTGTATAGTGCCCTCATAATAGAGGATTTTCCCGCTCTTGTCCCTCACGATCTGGCAGTTTAGTGACGCCCACTTTATCGTCCCGTCCTTGGCCCGGGTCTGGTGCTCGAAATTGCGTGCAAGGCCGTGGCGTTCTATAATTGCCATTAATTCATTTCTCGTTTCCGGATAGAGATAAAGTTGGGTCCGCACATCGCTTATCGATTCGATTAGTTGTTGAGGATTATCAAACCCGTACATGGAAGCGAGGGCGGGGTTTGCGTTCAAGAAACCACCGTCGGGCGTTGTCTGAAACATCCCCTCTACTGCATTCTCGAAAATATTCCTGTATTTCTCCTCGCTCTTCCTTAATTCCTCAGTGCGCTCTTCCACGAGTTTCTCGAGATGCTCCTGGTACGCCTTTAGTTGACGTTCTGCTTCCTTCCGTTCCGTCATGTCGGAAATGATGACGACCGCCCGATCGAAACTGCCGCCCTCCACCGCGTAGGGCAGATACTGGATCTCGCAGTAGCGACGGCCAAGAACAGGGAAATTGATCCACGTCTCGTCACGGACCTCTTGTCCCGAGAAACACCTGTCGAGACTGGGTTTCATAATCGTTTCGAACTCTTCCTCGCCCCAGATGTCGACGACGGTCCTGCCGACTATGTCCGAAGAAGTCCTGCCTATGGCCGAAAGCCACTGTCTGCTCCCGGCTTCGTAAACGTA
>MVRP01000104.1 GCA_002067405.1 Syntrophorhabdaceae bacterium PtaU1.Bin034
GGCAAGGATAGATACACGTCCAGACACCGGAGGATTTATAGAGCGTAAGCCGCAAAAAGAACGGAGGAAAAGGAGGAATGGGTAGTACCGCACTACTACAGCGCGGGAAAAGAAATCAGGAGTGAAAACATGAATACCCCTCCTTCCTCAATTTACGCGGATTTTCAGAAAAAGCATGAAAGGCAGCCGACAAAAATCTTAACCGTGAAACAAATCTCCGAATTCCTTCAGACGAAGCAATCGACGGTGTATGCCTGGGCTGAACAAGGACTTATTCCCTCTTTTAAAATCAATGGTTTGTTGCGATTTGATGAAGCTGAAGTGATCGAATGGGTTAAAGGTTGTAAAAGGCCTGGGCGTTGCTATAATGTGGGCAGCCAGACCAGAGCCCGGAAAGGAGGGAAAAACTAAATGGGGCTCTACAAACGAGGTAAGATTTATTGGTTTCAAGTCACGCATGAAGGCCAAAGGATTCAGGAGTCGTTGAAGACAGACAACAAGAAGTTGGCCGAGAAGCTGTATGCAAAGAAACTGACGGACATTATCGAGGGAAGACATTTTGAAGCAACGGAAGCAAAGACGAGAACGTTTGATGAGCTGGTTAAGAAATACCTGGAGAAACATGGACATTCCAGAGACGGTTACACCACCAAGCGCCTATTCGAATTCTTCGGGGGCCTAACCTTGGCTCAGATCACAACACCTCTCGTTGCCGAGTACCAGGACGAAAGACTTGAGGATGCAGCAGAGGCGACGGTTTACCAAGAGCTATCGCTATTGAGGCGCATGTTTAATGTTGCTCGAAAACGCTGGAAGTGGGTGCGAGAGAACCCGGTCAGCGATGGTGATCTTTCTTTTTCGGTCGGCAACAAGAATGCGCGGGACCGGTGGCTTACCATCGAAGAAGAACAGACACTCTTGCAAAAGGCTACGAACCCGGCATGGCTCAAGCCGCTTCTAATTACCGCCCTTCATACAGGAATGAGACGGGGTGAGATTTCGGCTCTGACCTGGAAGGACATTGATCAAAAGAGAAGTCTTATAAGGGTGGAGAGATCAAAGAACGGCGAGAAAAGGTCAATCCCGACGTCTCAGACGCTTCAGGAGACGCTTAAGGCTATCAAGGTGAGAAAATATATCAGGGACAGTGTTTCCGATAGCCATACGAAGCCTGAGAGCTGCTTACGGGAAGGCATTAGAGAAAGCAGAGATAACTGATTTTCATTTCCACGATCTTCGACACACGTTCGCGACACGGCTCGTACAGAATGGAGTAGACCTTTACAAGGTCAAGGAGCTTTTGGGACATAAGACAATTGCCATGACTATGCGCTATGCGCACCACTACCCGGAAAGCTTGAGATCGAGCGTGGAGGTTTTGGACCATGTTATGTCACAAACCGTCACAATCGAGGGTGGTGCAGGTTTGACACTGCAAAGAAAACCGCATAAAATAAGGCATGCGAGAGTGGCGGAACTGGCAGACGCACTGGACTTAGGATCCAGCGGGTAAAACCATAGGGGTTCGAGTCCCCTCTCTCGCATTCTACACAGTATCAACCCTTTTCCGCGTTTTCCGTCTCGAAAAGTCCAGCGCGTTTTTACCCGATTGTGATAAATTTGTGATAAATCGCTCGGGCGTGCCCTTCTGCGCTTCCTCTTTGACCTCTTCGCGGCTCAGATTCTCGGCATAAACGTCGAGCACGTGATGCCCCGTCGAAGACTCTCTGTGTAGTGGTGGGAATACCGCTCCGTAGTGGCATAGGACTTGTGGCCGAGAAGCTTCTGAATGGTGAACAGGTCAACGCCGTTCTGGGCCAGCCTTGTGGCAAATGTGTGGCGAAGATCGTGAAACCTAAAATTAGTGATGCCGCCCTCGCTCAAAGCAACTTCGAAGGCCCAGCGAAGCTCGGGGATGTTGACGGCGAGGCCCTCCGAATTGCAGAAAACGGGTTGTCGTGCAAGGCTCGCACTTTCTGAGAAGCCTGCTTTTCCGAAAGGACATCCCGGAGGCGCCGCGTTAACGGAACGCCGCGCCACTCGCTTGTCTTCTTACCAAACACGATCGCACTCCTCTCTGAAGATCAACATGTTTCCAGGAAAGAGAGAATATCTCTCCCCGCCTGCAACCTGTATCGACGGCGAACACGACAATTTTCTTCAACCATCCAGGCATGCCGCCAGGAGTCGCTTCTCCTCGTCATCGGTCAGCCAGCTTGGTCATCAGTCTTGTGCTGCGATCATCCGGATATGTGAGGACGGAACTGTTAATCTTATCACGGGGGCTACGGATTGCGGCCAGGGCTCGGACACGGTTCTTTCCATGATGGCGGCGGAGGAACTCGGAGTGAGATATGAAGATATCTCAATAAAGAGGGTGGATTCGGCTTATACCCCGGTAGACCCGGGAAGTTACGGGCGAGGTATTGGATCCAAAAACGGGTGAAGTGAACCTGGAGGGGCTTTTCGAGATCAGGCTCAACGATGTGCCTTACAATAGACTCGTTGAGGGCCTCAACACACCCCTTCAGGATGGCGACACGGTGAAAATTTCTTTGATCCTGATCGGAGGCGGCTAGTCCAGGGATGATGGAAAGACCGAATCAGGACAGGGTGCGGGCAAATAGGAACGCATTATTCACACGTCATTGCGGATATTGGCCAGAACCTCATGGCTTATTCGCCCGGCAGGCTCTCCCTCACAGAAATGCTTTACTTGCCTTTTGGTTTTACTCGTGGTTACCAGGCCACAAAACTTACGAAAGCTTATTATAAGAAGCTCCAGCCCAAAAAATCTGTTGATACGAAGATGCTGTCTCAGGTATAGCATGTCCTTCGGAGAGGCTCTTTCCGCTCCCCGCTATGAGGAGTTTGCCAAGACCTTCGGTGTGGAGGTCATCAACTCTCTCGGTTCGGTCGAAATGTACCTCGGTGGCTTCGTAAATAAGTCGGGCGAGGTCAGGCCCCAAAAGCTCCGGGAGAATCACCCCGTTGGTTGGGGTGAAGCTGGTCGATAAGGAGAGGCACAATCATAACACAAAGAAGGCGTAACGCCTCACATTAAGGAGGAATGTATGTTACTCGGCTTACCAAGCTTCGAATATTTTAACCGCAATACCATCCAAGAGGCATGCGCCTGCCTTTCTTCCTTTCGGGGCGGGGCGCAAGTATTTGCAGGGGGTACTGATCTTATGGTCAAGATGAAACACCGGCGAGCAACGCCGCGCAATCTTATCAACATAAAGAGAATCCCGGACCTGGATTATATCCAGTATGACGAGGACGAAGGAGGCCAGGAATGACTGACGTTGTCGAAGGAATTGTCGATGTCCGTGAGCGCCGCCCATTCCATTTTTCCATATTTGAGATTGTGTTCGACCCGTGCCAGGGCTTTGTGTCGTTCTTTCCCACGGCGGTAGCTATAGCTTGTATTTAAGAACAACCGCTCAGCCATAGGCTCTACGACCTGCAGGCAGGCCATTTGCGCAACTTTATCCCGTATTGTGGGCAGGCCGAGCCGCCGCCATTCCCGCTCTTCATTGAATTTAGGTATGTACACCGAACTGACGGGAGAAGGGCAGTAGCTGCCTGACCTGATTTCGCTGATAAGATCGTTGATATTCCTGTCGAGACGTTGGTCGAATGTTTCAAGGGTTACATGGTCGATCCCTCCTGAAGCCCCTTTCGTACGGATACGGCTGTAAGCGGCGAGAAAATTATCGGTATTGAGAAACCGGTCCAGAAGCGATTTAGAGGCGTCCATGTCGGATCTCCCTGACACTTGTTGTGGGTTGCAGCGGACCGAAACCCTGGTGAATACGGGTTAGCCCATGGAAGAGTGGAACCGCTCAAAAAACCCTTTAAGTACCAACTTATTGTTGCCGTGACATTAATGAATCCTTCCGTTTCCCAACGAAGCGCACCATTTGCCTTGATAAACTCAACTATCCCGATTGTACCGTGACATTAATGAATCCTTCCGTTTCGCAACAACTTTTATGGAGGTTAGTTATGTTTAAGAAAGTGCTCTTAGCGTACCGTGACATTAATGAATCCTTCCGTTTCCCAACAATTACGATGCCTATGGCTATTTCTTTGCGGCCGATGTACTGTGATATTAATGAATCCTTCCGTTTCGCAACGAGCGGGCATTGTTGTGACAGCGATACTATTTGCTTTGTTTCATACCGTGACATTAATGAATCCTTCCGTTTCCCAACAAAAAGGGAGTAGCTCCGTATGAGAAGTTACGGGGTAAATACCGTGACATTAATGAATCCTTCCGTTTCCCAACGCTCCGTCATCATTGATGAATTTGGTTGACAGAAGAATTGAACTACATGTAATTTGTTTGATTCTTTAGGGCTTTCTGATGGACACGGAAACTTCGCAAACCTCCTTTCCAGCGTGTCAAAAAGTCCGATTTTGGTGACATAGAAAATGCAACATACCGATTTCCTTAGCATTATATTCATACGAAATCTTCGCGAAACCATTCCGTCGCCCGCCCCATTTCGGCATGAAAGATGGGGTCAAAGGTGGTTTCCAAGTTTCTGAAATCATTGAAGCCGCAAGACGGCCTCTTTTCGGTTTTTCGCAAGAGAACTTGCAGTCTCCTGCCAAACTCAGCTTTGCGAACTTTTTCCGATGCCACAGAAAAGGCCTGCAAACTGTTTTTGCCTTTAATATTAATTTGTTAAGGACCTCCAGGACGTTCCGAAGATCTTCGCGAAGCTTTTGGGCGTGATCGGGCGCCGAATGTCAGTCTCTCACTGGTCGATCTCCACGTCATATGCTTCGTGACCCTCCCACTCCTTCCGCGCACGAAACGTTACAACTTGTCCTTCACAAAGGGCCGTTCTACTACGGATGTCCTCCAAGCGCACGTAAAACTGACGTACGCCACATCCGATATATCCATCCCCCTTCTGCCGGTCGAAGCTTTCAACCGTGCCCGACAGCCTTTCGTCTGGGTCCGAAACATCGATGACAGCCTGTCGTCTCTGAGTGGCACTTAATACGGACTCATCCTTTGCAGTGTCCTGTTCTTGAGATGTAGCTGCTTGCTCGTGCCGTCCACTGCCGCCGGTGCCGTTTTGCGGAAACCACCGATACCAAGGTGTGCGAAGACTTTCCTGTCTCTCGCTGGCGGTCATTTTGTCTCGCAACTCCACATATCCTGAAACCCCGTTATTCGCCTTGAGTTCCGGGTATCTGACATCGTGCTCCTGATCGGCATCGGGGAAGCGCAGCACGGTCCGGAGGTTCCTGATATGGTCAACGTCCTCCCAGTCGTCTCTATGGAACCATTCCCGCAGTTTGTCATGGCCGGTCGTAATCCAACCGTTCTTCTTCACCGCCGTGACGTCTTGATAGGCCCCATCAGTTGTTCTTTCCTCAATCCGCTCCACGTGTATTTTCACGCTGCCGAAACCGAATGCCTTTGCCCGGCCAAGCTTGTGCGCCAACTTTGGCGACAGTTCCAGACAATAGAGAAGGAGGCCCAGTTCCCATGCTTCAAGGTTCTCGAAGCATACGTCGAAGGTAAAAGTGTTCCCGGCCGATATCGGTTCTACGGAGGAGTTGTTTTTGGTTTGATTCACTTCTGGCCTGTTCCTGAGGTTACTTTCGACAATTCTATTCCCTCCATGATGATGAAGATAGAACTTCCGCCCGGGCACTTCGGACTTGTCGTCAGGCACAGACCATGTCGGCCTAGGTCTTTCCTGAATGGGCAGCGTAAGGAATGGCCTTGCCCAATCCAACTCCTCCCGAAGCCATTTGGGGGTACCGGTGTGTTCGGCAAAACCGAAGCGAATTCTACCTTTATAACTTGTCGTTCCGAAAAGTCTGCAGGCGGGACAGAACCCTTCCAGATGGGTGGAGATCAGAGTACGCCACGCCTCCGTGAGCAGCGAGGGCGCCATCTTCTTGAGTATTGTCGGCGGCTCTCCTTCGCACGGAATAAGCTTCCCGGAAAATGGCAACAGCTCTCCCAATGGCTTCTCGTCTGAGATTCTCGATATGAAGACGGGAAGAATGTGTGTGGCCATGTTCTTGTCCAAATCTGCAATGAAGTATACCAGATCGCCGACGGTCAGTTTTCGGTTGGCCGTCTTTGTCAGATACGTTTCACTGATCCGCCCGTAGTTCTTGCTGATGTCATCGATGATGCTGTTGTACTGCCTTTCAACATCAGACGGAACGGAGTAGGGTTCGCCGCAGGTGCCTTCAAAAACACGCTCGCACCTTTTAGGGATGGTATAGGTAGACCGTTCGAGGCTGAACCGGAGCACGGAACGGGGAAAATACCGTTGGGAGTTTGGCGGTCGCCTCCAGTCCCTTCTGCTGTCGAAGTCATTATGGAGAATCGCAAGCGTCCTCACGTCCTCTTCTGATGGGGCCAGCTTACGGCTGGTTTTCTTGTTAGCTTTCAAGACCATGTTAAGCCCGGTGAACTTAAGGTAACCCGAATGCGCGCCATCCACGCCGTCTGGTACGAGCCTGACGAGCATGTCGTTTGGGTTGGTTCCCTCCAGTTCGAAACTGATAGGTTTCGTTCCTGAAAGAATCGCGTCCTTCTCCTCGGGTCGGCTGTTGAGAAAGGTTCGATTGTCCCGGGCTATGTTTGCTGTCGTAAGATTCCAGTCAAGGGCTCCCTGGAGGTTCACAGACGGCACGCTTTCCCACCGCTCCTTGTTCTTCTGTGCCTCCGTAGGAATGGCGGAAGTCACAGCCGGGTCATCATATAGGGGAACTCGGTAGGCATTCTTTACCTGCTGAACAGCCAGTCCTCCATTCTGACCCCACACTATTATGCCGGGAACGAGTTCGGACGATTTCGCGCCCTTCTTCGGTTGTACCCGCCTGGTCAGATACTTCTCTTCGTCGAAGACCCGGAAGCAGCTATTGGTAAGGGCTTCGTATACACTACTGATCATGCCCCTTATCTCTGAGCCGGGGATCATAGGCTTACCGGCTACAGAAAAAAACTTACACATTTTATGCCCTGTAGCATCCGTTTGAATCCCTTCTGAATCCGGAATGATAAGGGGTGTGAGCGTTTTAAGAGTGCAGGTGATTCTCCCCGTGATGCGACCTTGGCGGAACCTGTCGTGACCCGTGAGCCTGGACACCCGGTCGACCTTGTCGTAGGGCTTTATGAAGACGTGAGGGAAGAAGTATTCTCCCTCGGCGGCAGAGGGCAGATCGGGAGGTGCACTGTAGTTATAAGGAGGGACCTCGTTAACCCCATCAACTCTTTCTTCTGCAGGTGGAAGGGAGAGCCCTTGGGGCAAGCCATCGATGGTGACATCCTTGATCCAGCCATAACCCGAACCCGTCTTTCCGCCAACAGGATAGAGACCACGTTTCACGTCGGCGAGGGCATCAATAATATCCTTAACATATGGTGGGGTGGGGCCGTCGTGACCCGTTTCGAACAGATCGGAGCGGACCCAAATGAGACCTTTCATACGAAGCGGATTCGTGGGACTCGCCGCAAGCGCATAGGTATCGAACTTCATGTTCTCTTCGGCGCCTCCGTGGAAGCGATCAATGGCCACATGATCGAGATGCTTCCTTGTCCAGGCACCTACCGGCATGAGGTCCTCAAAGCGAATCTTGCCTGCCTCCTGTTCCTTTCCGAAAACGGCGCAGAGCCTGCACCTGCAATCTTCGTGATCCCGCGTCAGGTTGCCATGCCTCTTCCCCAGCGCTGTCCTCACGATCCCTCGGAATGTCTCCCCTTTCACGGCGGGAATGGACTCCGTTGTATTTGTCTCCCCGTTGTACCGCCTCTTTTCATAGGCTATGTTGTCAAAACCGATACGCTCGTCACCTTCGACCCCGAGCAGGGCGGCTATGGGGTCGGCGAGAAGGAGGGGGGAAGAAAAATCGACAGTACACACCAGTTTCTTCCAGAGGGGCTCGCGGACAGAGGACGGCAATGCATCCCTCTCCAAACCGGCCGGCAGGCCAACGTCGCCTTTTCCACCTTTGTCAATGGAGAGCCGCTTAACCGTTTTGTCAGCCGCATCGCGAAGCCCATACGCGGCGAGATATGATTTACGACCCTCGGCGGTACTCAGGTTCCATTTATGTATAGACAGGCCTAACAGGGAAAACCGGCCCTTTCCTGTAGCTGCAGCACCGCCCAACCAGGCCGTGCCTTTTGTCCAGGAGCCGATCACTGCGGCCAACTCGGAAGGGAAAGACTTGCTGCCGCGGAAACGCAGTACAAAAGGGAATTCTATACCTTCCGGACCGACCTCCATATCGAAAAGAGCGCCCTTGTCCACCGTGCCGGTATACGGATTAAGACGTATCCTCTGACGAATCTCCGGAGCTTCCCTGTATGAGCTTATGGTATCCATAACCGTGATCTGCCGCATGACCTTGCAGACAGGGCATTCGCAAGGCCTTTCCCTGCCCACTTCGACCCTGCATCCGGCCCCGAAGGCGACTCTCAGATCCCTCCTGAGTGCACCCCGGAACACGGAACGGGGAACCCGGTAATGGCCGTCCTTACCAAGCAGGATGGAAAGGTCCGTATGCCCGCCCGCCCCCGCCTTCGTCCCGAAGAAAAAGCCGGTCTCGGCCTTCAGCTGTCCCGTAATAATCCATTCATAGACCTTGTGGTCGGGGTCGCTGTCAGTTGAGATGACGATAGAAGCAGGTTGCTCTCGACCCGTTCCGCCGTAGTATTCCGCATCTCCCAGCAAACGCTGCCGTCGCATCTGCCTACCCTTGGGAAACATCGTACAGGGCATTTCCCAATGCCTTGCACAGAGCAGGCCAAGAGGCAGCATCATCTGCACGCAACACCCCCTTGAGATAGGTTCTGAGCGGTGTCTTGTCGACGATGGTCACATCCCACGTATGGTGGTCCCTGTCGTCATGACCGGCAGGGAGTTTATCGAGGATGGTCGGACCTTTCGATCCCATCGATCTCATGGCATCCGCCAGCCCCCTCACTTTCTCCGCTTTTTTTGCATCGTCGAAAGCGGTCACGATGATCTTCGCGTGTTCCGTCATATCCACCGACAGGCTTTTAGGCAGGGGCCTGGCCGGTTTGGGTGCCATTTCGATCTTGCATAAAGCCCCGCAAAGCCTGTCGACGAACCGGAGGGAGCCTTCGAGCAAGCTCTTGACTTTCTCCTGCCATGGGCCGGTGTAGTGGATAACAATTTGGCCGGTGTAAACGCCGAGGTCTTCGTGGCTTATCTCCCATACTTTGAAATAATCGTGAGCCTTTGCCGTCTGGAAATCAACGCGGTTCAAGGTCCTTTCAACGGCGACTTCCTTGAGATCAAGCAGGGGAGGCGGATCAGGAAGGCTGAGGTTGCCGAAGCGGATGTGATAACTTTTGTCGGGATAGCCGTTTTGGCTCTCTGCCTTCTTCTCTGCTTGATCTCTGTCTCCGAGGAAGATGCAGAAGGGACAATAGTCAGGTGCGCTGCATGCGCCTTCTTTTTCGGCCCAGATATATGTGGGCCTCTTTCGCATGTACTCTGGTTTCACCCCTCCAGAAAGGAATTGCCCTTTGCAGCAATGCTGACCATCCCAGACGCCGCCGGAAAGGCTGAGCAGTTCCTCAGCCGCGCGGATTGCCGCGGACCGGAGAAGGGTTCCCGTGATATAGGGCCTGCCTTTCTTATCGTTTTTTTTCCTGTGCCATCGGGCAAAAGATTGTCCCCTCAGGTACCTTTCAGCAGAACGCCTGTCTTCGTTGGCGTACCATTCAACGACACGATAAGGCTCCAAAAAGGTGAGTGTGACTGGAATGCTTTCCATGGTCTGTTACCCCCGCTTTGTCAAGATTTTTTGATTTTGATGTCGTACATGTCTGCGTGCAACAGCTTGTGCGTCAGTCAGCTTCCAGTTCGGCATGGTCGCGGGTTGGTCAAATATTCGCGTCAGTTACACGCATGTCGTGCGCACCAAGGAGTTCCGTACTCAGCACAGTAATGATGGTTTCGGTTCCTTCGGTCCCTGGGGGCGATGAAATGCTTGTATCACGGTTCTTTCTTACCGCCTTCCGCAGCATTCATTTTTTGAGATATACCACATCTGTTGTGGAGAATGTGCCACCCTTCCCTAATTTAGCCAAGGCAGCATCAACCCCGAACAATTCATAAACCTCTATCTCACCCTTGTAACTGCCTTTTACTTGTCCGAGGGGCAAGTGGGTGGTTTTATCAAAAACTTGATTACCTTTTGAGTAGACCTCCAGCACATCCCCCTTCTCTATGCCGGATAACCGGCCGGCATTCAGAATGATTCTGTCCTTCTCAATAGAGGCAATCCGTGCACTCCAGTCCAGGGATCCAACGATCTTTGCTGTATCATCTCCAATCATTCCTATGGCAAGCCCTATTGCTCTTGATGCCGCTTCGTCGCTATCCCCGGCCCTTAAAGGGACAACGGGCGTGTGGGCCGACAACTGGCGAAGAAGGACCTTGGTATCCGTGTTAAAGATGGCAGCAGATAGCCGGAATTTTGATTCATCGTCTTTGTCAGGGCCCGGAGAGGCATCAGGGGAAGCGGCAAGGGTGGTCTTTATTACTGCGTGAATACCGTGGAGTTCGAGCATATCCATTACTTTGGTTATGGAAAGGTCATCTGTGAGGCTCATTGCGGATGGATCCACAGGGATAACAGTACCGGTCCGTTCGAGGGATGACATGAGCTTTCTCGTTGCCAACTCAGCAAGGTGAAGTTCTTTACAGTTCGTCTCGTCTATGACAGGCAGGACGAGAATGCGCCTCTTTAATTTTGAATCTCTGGGAACGATCCTGGCCTGGGGTAAGGACGTTGCGTAAAGGGAGGCGGGCACAGTCGGCGTCTGAGCAGCGGGGACCGCCTGAGAAATTTGAGGAACCGGACTGTTTTTCTTAAGTTCGGCCTCAAGTTTTGCCATGCGACGTTCGAGTTCCTCACGCTCCTTTTTATCCGTTCCCGCGGTAATCGATTCAAAAATGCCAGGGGAGTATTCGTCCTTTCGGATCCAGAGGTACTCCGGTTCATAAGGAGTGAGCTGAAATCGTCGGTTCCTTGCATATATGTATTCAACACCGTCGACGAGTTTGACATCACCGGGTTTCGGCTCAGCTTCCTGGACCTTCTCACCTTTTTCTGCTTCCTGGACATCCGCTAATTTCTTCTGACCGAAAGGGAAGCTGCACGAGGCGAGGGGTAACGCCAGAGCGAGGACGAAAAACAAAGTGCAGATAAAAAACCATCTTTCACGATGTAAAGACTCAGACTTTTGCATGCTTGACCAAAACGATAATCTGTCCATGGATTTCGAACCTCCTCCCTCCTTCTCTTCGCTACCCCGGATGACGGTCCCAGTGTCTTTCGTGTTCCCATCTCTCCCAATTTTTTTGCAGCTCGTTGTGGGGTATCGAACGGCTCCCTGAGGGAACCCTCCGATACCCATCCGGAAGTGTTGTGAGAGAACGAGGTACCTGGACGGGAGGCATGTATGCCCAAGGACCGTTGTAGGAGGAGGACCGATACCAGTTGTTTCTGTAAGGACGATACCAATAGCCCCGATAGAAAAAGACATCCACCCCGATGTAGGGAATGAAGTAGACATATGTTCCCGGTACGGGAACTACAGCAGGAGGAGCGGAGACTGCGTAGGGCGGAGGAGACGGAACATTCGTAGTACCCTGCGTGTCTGCTTGACCGGGGTTTATGGGTGTCCACACTCTATGGGAAGGGACCCATTTCCCATCGACCCACCTTCCGGGAACCTCCACCCATTGGCCAGGAGGGGTCTCTTCAGCAGTTGGTGGCGTTACCTGCGACGGTCCTGTTGCTTGTGCCATTTCCAGTTTCTTCCGGTTTTGGCTCTGGTCAACAGCGTCTCCTGCAACAGCACCGACGAGCGCGCCGCCTGCAGCACCTATCAGGGTGCCTGCCGTATTACGTCCGATTGCCTGCCCCGCCAGTGCACCCCCGACTGCACCAATGGCAGCGCCTTTCTGTGTATTGTATCCTTCCAAAGCACAGGAACAGGCAAAAAGAATAACAAGGATAGTTAGCCCGCTCTTTTTCATTATTCCTCCAAAAAAACAAAATCTTCGCATTCTATAGCCGCTCCTCCCCCACAACACACCTGATGTAAGATAAGTCGAAGATAAGGAGGAAAAGGTTTCAAGGGATCTGCAGGTCCGCATGCGCAGGATGATCAAGCGAGAATCTGCCTGTCGTATTCAAGGAAACCATGCAAGAAACACGAAAAATAGCGGTCAGTTGCGGGAGTATTACCAAGTCATAAGAAACCGATCCGGCTCTGTGCATCGGAAAGATGCGTAGCGAAACACACGATTTTCAAGGGTGGCTCCGGCCACCGCAGGCCACGCAAAAATACGGGTTACAGAGCGGAACCCAAGATTATACTTGGGTGTGAGAGATACGATACCTTCTTGAGACAGCTCTCGCCATCGGTTCTCTTGAAATGCCACTACACCGTCAAGTCTTTCAAAAGTGTAATGCTCGTGAAAGGGTTCAGTAACCGTTCCCATTTTATAATCGACTCTTGAGAATGAGAGAGGAGATAAAGACAATGACGAAAAGAACCGGCTCGATGTTGCGGACAGCGCTTTTTGCGGCGGCCATAGTGGGTCTCATCGTCATATTGGCGTACGCCCAGGACAGGAGGGAAAAGGGAACTTATAGAGCCCCGACTATAACCGCGGAACAGGCCATGTCCATTGTGAAGGCTGCCCTGCCCAAGCTGACGGTGGGCAACAGCTCTGTAATGACGGGGAGGAGAGGGGAGAAGAGACTGGAAGTACCGCTGGTTCTCGATGGAGCTATAGTGTCGAGGGTGCGGCTCAACCCCGCTACCGGTGAGATCCTGCCGGTAGGGCTGGAGATCGTGGAGTACACCGTGTCCGCATCACCCGATCAAGCCGTGAAGATCGTCCAACAGGCTCTCCCGAATCTGGAAATTGCATCCGTCAGCTTGGGCAGACAAAAAGGTGAGTGGACAGTGGATTTGACGCTCAAGAAAGCCGTGATCGCCCATATAGATGTTCATGCCTTTAACGGCTCCATTCTTCCTGACCGGAAAGGCTTCCATCACCACCATGGGTCACCACCGCGGCCCCACGGCGGGTTCGAGCGGGGGCGGGACGCAACGGAATAGGCAGGAACATGGACAATCAGTCAACAACGAAGGAGACAGGCAAAATGGAAAACG
>MVRP01000105.1 GCA_002067405.1 Syntrophorhabdaceae bacterium PtaU1.Bin034
ATTGCCGATTTGCGATTGCCGAATGCCTGTCCCGGATTTACTATCAGGATGAGCATTGATGCCGAGCACCAATGCTCTACGTGATATATCTGGTTTAGTTTGTCATGTTTAACGTTGAACATAGAACGTTGAACATTGAACCATCTTCTATCGTTCTGCCAGGGAAGCGGCAATGAGGTAATGGAACGGACTTACGTCAATTATCCGGTCTTTTACAAATCCGAAAGGTGTAATGATCGCCTCTGTCTCCTCAGGTGAAAGCCGCACGCTGAGGGGAGGTCCGGGACTTCCTTCGATCTTCTTGAACTCGATAATGCACAGCCGGCCGCCGGGCCTGAGCACCCTGGCCGTCTCAGTCATCACCGTCTCACCGGAGCTTTCACGGAGAAGGTCGTGCAGGACGGTCGCCATGAAGCAGACGTCCACTGCCGCATCTCCGAGCGGGATACGCTCGTTCAGGTTCGCATGGACCGTGATGACGTTGCGGAGGCCCTCGGAATCCGCTTGCCGCTTCAACTCCTCGAGTCCTTCCTGCCAGGCGTCAACACCGTAGACGGTGCTGTGCGGCCCCATGGACCTTGCCGCAGCGAGGGCGTAATTGCCTCTTCCGCACCCGAGGTCGAGAAAGACCGTTCCCGGCGTAAGCGACAGGCTTTTAAAGACAAGGTCCGCATCTACAAACTCGAAGGTGCTTCTGCCCGCTCCGTGCGGTTTCTGACCGGTACTCATGATTCGTCTCCCTCCCGTTATGTCCTTCGTTTTACAGATAGCAGCGGCCGGCGCACGTCGATTATCCGATAGGCCGCCAGTTTAACCCGATCGTTCACCATGAACCAGGCCAGTGCGTAGCCCCACACCGCCAGCGCCCAGCCCCATCCGATCGGGGGCATCAGCAGTCCGTAGACGGCGATCAGCGTGGCCACCACCTGTGTGCCGACCACCGCCGCGAGCAGGATCGGTGCCGGTCGAATCGACCAGAACGGTCCGCGGGTGCGTGTAAGGAAGATCGTTAAATGACCGGCTACGGAGAGCTTCAGGTACATCAACGTCTGAATCACGTCACGGCTGAGATGAAACACCCGCTCACCGAGATAGAACAATCCGAATGATGCAATCACGCCGGTCACACCCAGCACCGACGCGATCCCCAGCACCACCGGCATATTCCAGACCTCCGGTTCGTCGGAGTAGCGCACCTCATCGTAGGCGATGGACAGGATTGCGCCGTCATTGAGCAGAGCCAGCAGAACGATCATTACCGCCGTCACCGGGTAGAAATTAAATACGAGGATTGATGTCGTCATTAAAAGCAGCACGCGGATCGTCTCGGCGATGCGATAAACCGCGTAGCTCGTCATCCGCTGGAAGATCTTGCGGCTCTCCTTGATCGCGTCGATGATCACCGACAGGCCGGGCGTCAGCAGCACAATATCCGCAGCCGCGCGGGCTGCGTCCGTTGCCCCCGATACCGCAATGCCGCAGTCGGCCTTCTTCAGCGCCGGCGCGTCGTTTACCCCGTCGCCGGTCATGCCGACAATGTGGCCGCGGTGCTGCAGGACATCTACGATATGGAACTTGTGCTCGGGGAACACCTGGGCAAAACCATCTGCCCCTTCGATGGACTCTGCCAGTTGCGCCGTTTCATGATGACGCGTGTCGCCGAAGCCGCCGGCATCGAGTATGTCCGTTCCCAGCCCCAGTTGTCCGGCGATTTCTTTGCCGATGGCGAGTTGATCGCCGGTGACCATCTTCACGCTCACGCCCATCTGCCGCGCGGTCGCGATCGTCGCCTTGGAATCCTCGCGAGGCGGATCGAAAAGCGGCAGGACCCCGAGGAATTGCCACTGACCGTTTGCGTCTGTCCGCGCCACGCCCAGCGAACGGAAGCCGCGCGCAGCGAATGCGTTGACGGCTTTATCCACTGCGGGTTTTACCTCCGCGGCATTGGCGGCCAATTCCAGAATTACCTGCGGCGCCCCTTTCGTCACCTTGAACGTCATACCGTCCGCCGTTTTAACAGCGGCCTCGGTACGCTTGTGCACCGGGTCGAAGGGCTGAAAATGGACGACCGTGTAAGCCTTGAGCGCCAGATCATCCTTCAGGCCGCTTAATATGGCCAGATCGATGGTATCCTGGTTTTCGGCGCGCGAAGCCAGCGCTGCGCTCAGGATCACCTGGTCCGCGGTGATGCCCTCCATACTGAACGGGTCGCCAAGGGTCAGCTTGTTCTGCGTCAGGGTGCCTGTCTTATCCGAGCAGAGCATGTCCATGCCTGCCATCTCCTCGATAGCTACCAGACGGCTGACAATAGCCTGTTTTGCCGCCAGGAGCCGCGCCCCCACGGCCATCGTAACCGACAGGACCGTGGGCATCGCGACCGGGATCGCAGCCACGGTCAGCACCAATGCGAACTGCAGGGTGGTCGTCATCCTGTCGCCGCGGAAGAGCGCGACGGCCAGAATCAATACGACCAGAACCACGGCCAGTACGATCAGGTAGTCGCCGATCTTCAGTACGGCGCGCTGGAAATGGCTGACGGTGTGTGCCTCCTGCACCAACTGCGCGGTCTTGCCGAAGTACGTGTTCTGGGCCGTGCCGTAGACCAGCGCGTCGATTTCTCCCTGGCGGATGATCGAGCCCGAATAGACCGTCTCGCCTTCTTTGCGGGTGACGGGCAGGGATTCGCCCGTCAATGCGGACTGGTCCACTTCCACGGGGTCCCCTTCAAACAAGCACGCGTCTGCCGGCACGATGTCGCCGAGACGCACGCGGATGACGTCCCCCGGCACCAGTTCGCGGGCCGGCGACGTGGTCCATTTCCCGTCACGACGGACACGGGCCTGGATCGCGAGTTTGGCTTTAAGGGCATCGATGGCGTTGCCCGCCTGGTACTCCTCCCAGAATCCGACTATGGCATTGGCCAGAAGGAGAACCAGGATGATGAAAAAATCAGGCCAGTGGCGGACCACGGCCGATAGAATCACAGCCGCTTCGATCATCCACGGGATGGGACCCCAAAAATAGCCGAGAAACTTGATAAGCGGATGGGTCTTCTTTTCGGAGATCTCATTGTATCCGAATTGCGTAAGCCGGTGCTGTGCCTCGGCCTGGGTCAGACCGGCCGGTGACGATCCCAGCTTTGCCTGTAATTCCGGCATGGAAAGGGATTTCAGATCTTCCTCCATCCCGGACTTGCTTTCCTTTGTTTGCATGATGCTATCCTCCTGTTCGAGTTACGCTCACCCTTCACATCTGTCCGGGGTAGCAGTGTTACCCGGCCCATGCATTACGGGAAAACCGGCGCGTCTCGCCGGATCGAAGAACATCCGGCGTGTTTTTTTCCTTATTCTCCCTTCACAAGGAAGACGGAACAGGGTAGCCTTCTCACGATCTCGTGATTGATCCGGCCGTAGACGATGTGCTCGATCCTGGTTTCATTGTGGGCGGCCATAATGAGCAGATCTATCTTTTCCGTCTCCACGATCTTCACGATTTCATGGACGGGTTCGGCGCCTTCCGTCATCTCTTTGATGGCCATCCCTTCGGCCTTTTCCTTTTGTATCATCAGGGCGAGGTCGCTTTTGACCTTCTGCACCATGGCCCGGTACTCGTCCTCCAGGCCCTTGAGGTAGGGAATGTAAAGCACGCCGCCCCTGAGGCCGAAGGGGTCGTACATGCTATGAAGTACCGAGAGCTGAGCCCCATATGTCCTGGCAAGAGAAATGCCATAATGGACAGCCTTTTTGCAGTCTTCCGTAGACCTGCTTACAACAAGAATTCGCTTAACATCTTCCATCATCACCCTCCATTTTGATTTCATTACAGCACATGTCCCCATATTCTATGTCAATTGTCAAATGGGTGTCAAACGAGGGGACATTCCCATTCCCTATTCTTATGTCGTCTAAATGGCTTGTCAAGAGGAGATATGGTGCCGGTCACCAGATCCCGATCCTCATTTAACCTGTTTATTCGGAGCTTAAGACCGGTTAAAAGTTTTTTTTCAGGAACGGTGGTTGACTTAGCGTGGCCCACCCCTTATCTTATAGAATATGGCGGAACAACGCACGAAACGGCCCGTGATCATATTCATATTCCTGCTCCTCTTCGTATCTATTGCACCGGGCATCTCAGGGGCAGGCATCGTCGAGCGGGTACAGGAGACAACGCTCCCCAACGGGCTGAAGGTGATCTTTCTCGAGAACCACAAGGCCCCTGTCGTAACCTTCCAGGTCTGGTACCGCGTGGGCTCGAGAAATGAATCGTGGGGAAAGACGGGCCTTTCCCATATGCTGGAGCACATGATGTTCAAAGGGACGGATAAGGTCGGTCCCGAAGAATTTTCAAGGATCATCCAGGAGAACGGGGGGAACGACAATGCCTTCACATCCAGCGATTGCACTGCATACTATACGAACATCAGCGCCGACAGGGTCAATATCCCGCTGGAACTGGAGGCCGACAGGATACAGAACCTCGTCCTGCGGGAGAAAGACTTCCTGACGGAGAGGATGGTGGTGATGGAGGAGAGGAGGCTTCGCACCGAGGACAATCCCCAGGCCTTCCTCTACGAGCAGATTGAAGCGGCTGCATACCAGATACAGCCGTATCACTGGCCGACGATCGGCTGGATGGAAGACATCGAACATTTTACGCTCGAGGATATAAAGGGACACTACGCAACATATTACAATCCCGCGAACGCATTTATAGTCGTCGTGGGAGACGTCAGGAAAGAGACCCTCTTTCCCATGATAGAAAAGGCCTTCGGGGCCATCCGGAAAGGCAGGGCGCCCGATCAGGCCAGGGATACTGAACAACCCCAGCGGGGAGAGAGGCGGGTCGTTGTGAAGAGAGAGGCGCAGACCCCTTCGCTGGTCATGGGGTATCACGTGCCCAACGTCCACAGTCCTGACGGTTATGTCCTGGAGGTGATAGAGGGGATCCTCTCGGGAGGAAAGAGCTCCCGCCTCTATCGACAGTTCGTGAGGGACAAGCAACTGGTCGTCGATATCAGCGCCGGCAATTCCCTCCTCTCGCGCGATCCCGGGCTCTTTTACATCTCCGCCTCAATCCGTCCGGGAAAAGAGATTGCGCAGATAGAGACGCTCATCGACCGTGAGATAGAGACGCTCGGGAAGGAGCCTGTCGGCGACGATGAGCTGCAGAAGGTAAAAAACCAACTCGAGGCATCTTTCCTGTACGGTCAGGATTCCCCCTTCCGCCAGGCCATGATGCTTGCCCAATACGAGATTGCCTCGGGGTGGAGAAACATTGACGGATATATTCCGGCAATCAGGAAGGTCTCCCCTGAGGATATCATGCGGGTCGCGAAAGAGTATCTTGTACCGGACAACCGGACGGTGGGGGTCTTAATTCCCATTCCGCCAAAGGCGGGGAAGGCGCTGGAGCAGGCCCCTGTTATGAAAGAGCGGATGACGAGATAAGGAGGACAGGGAATTTTGAGAAACCGGACAATCATCATCGCTTTGATGGGGCTTTTGCTCCTGTCCGGTCTTTGTATAGGAGACCTCCATGCAATGCCGCCGGCACAGAAGATTACGACCCCCAACGGCGCTGCCCTCATCCTGAGCGAAGAGCATTCTCTCCCTTTTGTCACGCTGAAACTTCTTGTAGAGGCCGGTTCGTCGAAAGACCCGCCGGGCGAAGGCGGCCTTTCCTGTTTAACCGCCCGTGCGCTTCTCCTGGGGACGCAGAAAATGACGGCCACGCAGATCGACGAGGAAGTCGATTCCCTTGGCATCGTGCTCGATGCCTCACCGGGAAGGGATTTTATCGTTCTCAACCTCCGTGTACTGAAAAAAGACCTCGATAAGGGGATCAGGCTCCTCTTTGAGGTCCTCCTGGAGCCGACCTTCCCTGAAGATGAGATCCGGCGGGAGATTGCGAAGACAATGGCGGAGATCCAGGCAGAGGAAGACGATCCGGGCAGCGTTGGTGAAAAGGCATTCCGCAAGGCCCTTTTCAATGACAGCCCCTACGGCCACCCCGTGGAAGGGACAAGAGAATCGCTGACAGGAATCACGAGAGACTCGGTGCAGAGATTCTATTCAACCCATTATTTCCCGGGGAATGCGATCATTGCCGTCACAGGTGATATCGGTATCGATGAGGTCCGGACAAAACTCCTGCCCTACATAGACACATGGCAGGCCCGCAGTGCCCAGCAGGTCCCCTATAAGGCCTCCTATGAAAAGGGCCCGAAAACGATAACGGTTGACCGGCAGATAACACAGGCCAACATCATCATGGGACACGAGGGGATAAGCAGGGACAATCCGGATTATTACGCCCTTTCGGTGATGAATTACATCCTGGGCTCCGGGATGTTTTCTTCAAGGCTCATGAAAGAGATCAGGGATAAGAGGGGACTCGCTTACAGCGTCGGAAGCCTTTTCGAGGCAGGGAAGCATCCCGGATCTTTCCAGGTGATCCTCCAGACGAAGAACACCTCCGCCAGGGAGGCCATTTCCTTGGCCGTAAAGGAGATAGAGAGGATCAGGAGCGAGCCCGTGAGCGGGAAAGAGCTGGATGAGGCCAAGAAATACCTGATCGGAAGTTTTCCTTTAAAGCTCGACGATCAGGCCAAGCTCGCTGGTTTTCTTATGCAGGTAGAGTATTACGGGCTCGGGCTCGATTACCCGAAAAAATACCCGGTGCTGATCGGGTCGGTGACTGCCGAAGACGTCCTGAGGGTTGCAAAAAAGTACCTCCACCCGGAGAACATCATCACCGTTATCGTAGGAAATATAAAGGCGGTCGATAAAGGCAGTCGATAGTGAATAGTAGATAGCCGTCAGCTGAAACAAAAAATACTTTTAGACTGATGGCTGGAAGCTGATAGCTGATACGATATACGATCAGTACAGTTTCTGACAGGGTATCCCGGCCTTTTCAAAGGCGGCCTTCAGTTCCCTGCCTTTCTCCTGGAAGAAATCCATGGTCATGGCCTGTGCCATCCCGTGCCTTTTATAGGCCCAATCGGCATAAAAATAGTTGTACTTGTCGATCAGGGCATGGTCTACCTTGCCCTTCAGCATATCCGCGAGCCTGCCGGCCCCGGGGAGCATGGGGGCGACCATGACATATGTCCTGATCCCCTCTGCATGGAGGATCCCCAGCGCCTCGATCCGCTTCTCTACGGGCGGGGCGCAGGGCTCAAAGATCTCCCGTACCTTCTCATCGGCGGTGGTTATGGTGAACCCCACCTCGATGTCCGTTGACCTCTTCAATATCCCCATGTCCCGCAGGACCAGGGGTGATTTTGTCTGGATCACGACTGGCCAGCGGTTCTCAACGAGGATCTCAAGGCATCTCCCGGTGAGTATGTATCTCTCTTCGACATCTTGGTAGGGGTCGCAGACCCCGCTTATCCAGACGGTCCCTTTTTGTTTTTTTCTGACCTCCCGGGCCAGGAGTTCGGCTGCGTTTATCTTTGCGTCAACGAACTCTCCCCATGGCTCGCGGTGCCCGGTAAACCTCTTCATGAACCGTGCGTAACAATAGGCGCAATTATGCTGGCATCCCACGTAGGCATTCAGGGCATAGTCATAGACCTGCGACTTGGAAAGGATAGCCTTCGCCCTGATCTCTTTGACGATCATGGCTCATTATACAGCATAAGCGCCGAACAGACAATCACAGACCGGTACAGAAATGCACTACGTATTATGCGATCAGGCCGTTATGGCCCTCCTCACGAGGGCTTTGGCAATCTCTACCTTGTAACCGTTCATGGTGAGCGGTATGGCGTCCTCGACCGCTGCTTCTGCCGCTTCGACCGCTGTCTTTCCGTCAATCGACCGTCCCTTGATGATCTCCTCCGCCTTGTTCACCCTCATGGGTTCGGGGGCTACTCCGCCCAGAACTATACGGGCATCCTTGCAGACCCCGTCATCGACGGTCATAACCGTTGCCAGGCTTACAATGGCAAAATCGATGGGTTTTCTCAGCGCAAACTTGTCGTATCTCTGCCGTGTGCCTTGGGCAGGCTTCGGGATCCTGATCTCCTTTATCAGCTCGTCATTGTCGAGTATGGTGGAGCACGTCGCGCTTGCGTTAAAGAAATCCTGCGCAGCGACCGTCCTTTTTGTTGTAACGATCTGAGCGTTTAACGCGACAAGGGCGATGCCCACATCGGACGGTCCGACGGCAAGACATCCGCAATTGAAGCAGCGCTGCGACTCTCTCTTTGTTTCCTCAGCGCTGAGGCCGGGGATATCCTCCATGTCAATGCCTTTGATACGAAGGGACGGCGCAACTTCATGTGTCTGTGCCCGGGGTATTTCCTGGAACGAAGGCTCGATGAAACCATTTCCTGCCGCAGCCCCTGCTACGGGCGGCGCGTACTTTTTACCGAGCGCGGATTCTATCTTCCTTACCGCCTCCCGTGCCGATGCTATTGCCCGGATAACCGTTGACGGTCCCGAAACCATATCGCCTCCCACAAAGACGGTTTTCCCTTCTTTCCGGAAAACCGCCGGGAGAGACTGGTCTACGCCCTGGCCGATGGCGATGATGATGCTCTCCGCCTCAAGGCCCAGGGCCTCACAGGTATTATCATATTGCGGGTTGAAGGTGCCGTCGGGCTCACGGACCGAAACGCATGTCACGGTCTTTATGCCGGAGACCTTACCGCCTTTCGTTACAATCTCCGTCACGCCAAGGGAAGGGTGAATAGTTATCCCTTCATCCCCGGCCTCGGTGATCTCCTGATCCAGGGCGAGCATCCTGTCTTTTGAGGCAAGATCAAGGCACTCCAGACAAACCACGCGCACGTCTTCGGCACCGAGCCTTCTGGCGGTCCTGGCGGCATCTATAGCCACGCTTCCCCCGCCGATAACGATCACCTTGTTGCCCAGGGCGACCTTCTCTCCGGAATTGATCTTTTTCAGGTAATCCAGGGCATAGTGCACGCCCTTGGCATCTTCGCCCGGCACGCCGAGTTGCAGGCTCCTCCAGGTCCCTCCTGCTACAAAGACGGCATCGAAGCGCTTCTTGAGGTCAGGGAGGGTCACCTTGCCGCCCACGTTTACCCCGAGCTTAAACTTGATACCCATATCTTTAAGGACCTGTATCTGTTTCCTTACCACGTCCTTCGGCAGACGATAGGGTGGTATACTGTAAAGGAGCATGCCGCCCGCTTCCTTCAGTTTTTCGTAGACGGTGACCTCGTGGCCGTCCCGGCGCAGGTAGAAGGCTGCGGCAAGCCCTGCGGGGCCGGAGCCTATTATGACGACCTTCTTGCCGGACTTTTTCGCGGGAGGGACATAGAACTGGTTTGCCTTCTCCAGCGCGTAGTCGCCGACGCCGCGCTCCACGCATTGGATCGCCACGGGCTGATCGAATTCACGGCGGTTGCATTCGGGCTCGCAAAAAACGGGGCAGATGCGGCCGGTTATTGCAGGAATGGGGTTATACTCCAGGAGTATCCGTGCTGCTTCCGCAAAGTCGCCCTTCTTGACCTTGCCGAGATATCCCGGTATGTCGGTATTGGCCGGGCAATGGCTCGAACAGGGATACTCTGCGAGAGGCGCAGCGCCGAAAAATGAGTGATAACGGTTGTCGCCCGCCAGGGCGCTGCAGATCTTGCCGCCTTTACGCAGACATGTAATAGAGCCGCCGACCTGATTCGGGTACCGGTAATACCAGCAGCGCACGTCCTGGGCCAGATTTCCGCCTACGGTTGCCATGTTCCTCACGTGGGGACTGGCGACGGAATGAACTGCTTCCGCGAGGAGCCCGTAGTCTTTCCTGACCTCCGGGGAACCTGCGATGTCGGCAAGCTTTGTGAGCGCCCCTATCCTGAGCCCCGTCTTATCTGTTTTAATATACTCCAGACCATCGATGGTCTTGATATTGACAACCATTTCAGGATACCGGGGCAGACATTTGTCTCTCATGGCGCCGAGGAGGTCGGTACCTCCTGCATTGGCCTTTGCCTTTCCATTATATTTTGCAAGAAGCCTGGTCGCTTCTTTGACGGAGCGTGCATTGTAATGTTTAAATGGTTTCATTTCCTGTCTCCTTTTTTCGAACCGTTCGAACCTGTCTTTCCCAGGGCCTTCAGCACCCTTTCCGGCGTCATGGGATACTCATGCATCCAGGTACCGATAGCGTTTGAGACCGCCATCAGCACAGCGGAAGGTCCCGGTGATGTGGCAATCTCTCCCACTCCTACGGCATGGAAGCGGTGACTGGGGAAAGGCGTCTCCAGGACTACGTGGTCAATTACAGGCAGCTCGGCGAAGGTACGCCATTTATAGTCGATCATGTTTGAATTCATAATATGCCCTGTCCGGCGGTCGAGGACCGTCTCTTCGAAGATTGCACTGTCGATGCCGGCGGTGCCGAAACACGCATTAAGCTGGCCTTCGAGACCCTGCGGGTCTATGATCTTGCCTACGTCGGTGGCATTCACCACGCGGATGAGGTCCACCTTTCCCGTTTCCGTATCGACCTCGACCTCTACAAAGCTCATCATCATATTGCACATGGTGAAATCAGGCTCGAAACGTCCGTATCCCAGGATGGTCCGGTCGTTCCCCATGGTATTCCACTTTATACTTTTCTTCGGGTCGTCTTTTATGAAGATAACCCCGTCGGCGGTGTCAAGCCTGTCGGGAGAGACGCCCAGCTTCGGCGCGGCCAATGCGAGGAGCTGCTGCCTTGCGTTTTCTGCGGCATTGATAACGGCGCTCCCGATTGCATAGGTCCCTCTTGAGCCCACAGGGCCGAATTCGAAAGGCGTCACCAGTGAGTCGGCAGGCGTCATAGAGATGCGTTCCGGCGATATCTGGAGCACCTCGGCAGCCATCTTGATATAATTGCTCTTCTGGCCGGTGCCGTGTTCAGCGACACAGAGAAAGATCGTGGCGGTTCCGCTATAGCCGAGCTGTACATAGGCCTCCGAAGCGTCCTCACCGATGTCGGCATTTCCATGGACCCCGACCCCAATGCCCCGCCGCTTTACGCCGTTCACTGCCGTCGATTGCAGCCAGCCTTTCCATTTGTCCTTCCAGCCGAAGGTTTCAGCGCCCTTGTTCATGGCCTTGGAAAAATCGATTCCACGGAAATTGTAGAACTCTCCGTCCCGCCAGTAGTATCCGCCGCCGGGCTTGACAAAGTTCTTCTTCAACACTTCAAAGGGATCGAGGCCTGCCTTTTCCATGGCAAGGCTGAGCAGGGGGATGAATGCGCACTTCAGTTCCTGACCGCCGAAACCCCTCATCGAGCCCGAAGCGTTTCTGTTCGTTACCACTACGTGGTTCTTCAGATCCCAGTTGGGGCACTGCGCCATAATCATGAGCTCCCCTGAACCGATTGCCACCTGGGCCTGCGTTGTAAACGAATAATATCCGGTGTCCACGTACCACGTTCCCTGTATGGCCGTTAAGGTCCCGTCCTTTTTCATTCCTACCCTCGCGTGTATGCGGGAACTGAGCCGCAGGACAAAGGAGGCTATATGCTCTTCCTTCGTGTAGACGACCTTTACGGGTTGCTTCGTAGCCCTGCTGAGGAGTATTGCGTAAGATTCAACCTGCCAGCACTGGATCTTTGTCCCGAAGCCGCCGCCTACCTGGGAGCCGATGCTCCTTATATCTACTTTTCTGTTAAAGACATGGAAAAGTGTTACCTTGTCCATATACGGCGCCTGGCTTGTCCCCCAGACGGTTACCTTATCAGGGTCCTTCCAGTGAGCCACTGCGCCGACCGATTCGGGCGGTAAGGCGTTAGGTATATTCTCGTATCCGAAGGTCCCTTCAGCGATGACCTCGGCCTCCGCGAACCCCTTCTCCACGTCGCCCCTCACGACACCTTTCAGGCAGTTAGGCCCGTATATAATCGTGCCGCCCGGCAGTATGTTATCGGGGTATTCGTCGTAAACGGCAGGTGCGCCGGGTTTCAGGGCGGAATCGATATCGAAGACGGCCGGCAATACCTCATATTCCACGTCGATGAGGTCAAGGGCCTCCTCAGCGATCTCTTCCGTAGTAGCGGCTACGAGGGCAACGGCATCTCCCACGCACCTGACCTTGCCATCGAGGATGCGGACGTTTCTCGGCGTACCGCCGCGGAAATCGGGGATGTCCTGCCACGTGAGGACCGCTCTCACACCCGGTAAGGCCTCGGCCTTGCTCTTGTCTATCTTGTTGATTCGCGCGTGGGCGTAAGGGCTTCGCAGCGCCTTTCCGTGAAGGAGACCCGGAAACTTCCGGTCGTCCATGTATTCTGCAGTCCCGGTGACGATATCGACAGCATCTCTCCTGGGAATCGGTTTTCCTATATATCTGTATGTATCGGCCATTATTGCCTCCCTTTGTTTGCAACGGACATGACGGCCCTTACCACCTGATAGTGGCTGACGCACCGGCAGAAGTTGCCCGAAAGGGCCTCCTTCACCTCTTCCTCCGTCGGGGACGGATTTTTGCTGAGGAGCGCCTTCGAAGTCATTATGATACCCGGCGTGCAGAAGCCGCACTGAAAGGCCGTATTGTCGATGAAGGCCTGCTGCAAGGGATCGAGTTCGCCTGTTTTGGCGTCTCTCAGGCCTTCGATGGTGGTAACGCTCTTCCCGTCGCACTCGACGGTCAGGGTCTTGCACGAAAGAATGGCCTTGCCGTCCATTATTACCGTACAGGCGCCGCAGGCGCCGTGATCGCAGGATATCTTTGTACCTGTAAGGCCCAGGGTTTCCCTGAGCGTGTGCGACAGCGTGTGGCATGGCTCAACTTCACCGGGCCTGCTGCCTACATAGAGCGCATGGGTTTGCCCGTTCACCGTAAGGTGAATCTCCCGGGTGTCACGGGCGACCTCCCCTGTCTGGTTTTTTTTTGTTGCCATATCTCTTCCTCCGTTTTTATTCCTTGGGTTTATGTCGGGTCAACCGGTGCCGTGTCCACTCTCGCACCCAACTGTCGCGACAAGGCCTTTGCGGCCTCGGCGGCAAGGGGCCCGTATCGATGGGCGGCATCAGCTGAAGAAAGGCCCAGCAAAATGATATATCCGATAGGACTATTATTGTGGTCGAGCACCGGCGATGCCACCGCATTGAGTCCGGGCGCCGTCTCCTCCAGGTCCTCGGCAAACCAGTCCTTACGGCATTGCTCTATCTCTTTCATGACCTTATCTTTATCAAACCTTGCCGGGT
>MVRP01000106.1 GCA_002067405.1 Syntrophorhabdaceae bacterium PtaU1.Bin034
CACTGACGCGCGGACCATCCAGGAAGAGAGATTCCGCGACAAGAAGATCTATGCGAACAGTCAGATGACGGCGAGAATGGTGAAACGATACTGCACGATCAACGGCAACGCCGGGGACCTCCTGGAAAAGGCCGTTGAAAAATTCGGTCTGTCCCCCCGTGCCTATCATAAAATCCTGAAGGTCGCCCGCACCATCGCCGACCTTGAACGATGCGACCGCATCGATGAGCCTCACGTTGCGGAGGCGATCCAGTACAGGGTTCTTGATAAGCGGCTGACAATCTAGCCCGGATTGTGCATTAAGGTGAGCACAATGCTGGAAAGGCAGCAGAGATCTGAGGGATAGTGGGTACGGAATCAGCATAGCGCAAAGCGCATGGCGCATAGCGTGACAACCGTGAAGCGAGCCGACGAACAGATAGGTTTGCCTTTTCCGACTCACGAATTACGGGTTTTCAGCTATTCACTATCTACTGTCCACTATCGACTGCCTTATACATTTTTTTCATATTTTTCTTGACATAAATTTGACCGTTTATTAAAAAAATGGTAAAGGGGGTTACAGTGGGAACTGTCGGGGGACACAGAGCACCACTCAACCATTATCTTTCCAAGGTTCATCTTGGAGTACAATCCTTATGACGTTTTTTCAATATTCTAAATCTGCCACATGATTGTGGCGTGGGAGAGATCACTATGCCTGAAGCAATCGAAAAGATCCTCAAAAGACATGGCCGGACTTCCGATGAGCTGATACCTATCCTCCAGGACGTTCAAAAGGAGTTTGGCTACATATCGCCTGAATCGGTGAAAAGGATCTCCCGTTACCTCAAGGTTTCGGAGAACCAGATCTACGGTGTTTCATCGTTCTATGCGCAGTTCCGCTTTACCGAGCCCGGTCGTCACGGGGTCAAGGTGTGCCTCGGCACGGCATGCCACGTCCGGGGAGGTGCTACCTTGCTTGAGGTGCTGGAAAGGGGATTGGGTATCAGTTGCGGTCAGACAACTGATGATAAACGATACGACCTCGAACGTGTTGCATGCCTGGGATGCTGTGCGCTTTCCCCTGTCGTCCAGATCGACCGCGACATCTACAGCAGGATGACAGTGAACAGATTAACGGAGCTATTGAAAGAATATGAATAAGCTAACCAAACACATTATATCGGCAAAGAAGAAATGGGAGACGATCCAGAACAACAAGGAGCCGATCATCTATGTGGGGGCTGCGTCGTGCGGGAGGGCCGCCGGCGCACTTGACCTTTTAACGGAGATCGACGCGTATCTGAAGGAGCATAAGATCAAGGCAAAGGTCATGCAGGTCGGGTGCATCGGGCCGTGCTACCTTGAGCCGCTCGTTGATATCAAGATGCCCGGGCAGCCGCGCGTGAGCTACGGCAACGTGAATTCAAAGACACTTTCCATGATCTTGAAATCCCATCTCCTGGAGGGCAAGCCCCATGCGAAGCTCGCGCTGGGCCACTTCGGCAAGGAACCCCTTGACGGGATACCGCCTTTCTATGAGCTGCCGATGCTGAAGCCGCAGGTGCGGATCGTGCTTCGGAACTGCGGCCTCATCGACCCCGAGGACATCGACCAGTACCTTGCAGTGGACGGTTACCAGGGCCTTATGAACGCCCTGAAGATGAAGCCCGAGGACGTCATCGGCGTAGTCCACCAGGCAGGCCTTCGCGGCCGCGGCGGTGCAGGGTTTCCCACGTTCAGGAAGTGGACCGTCTGCAGGAACTCGCCGGGCGAACAGAAATACCTGATCTGCAACGCCGACGAAGGGGACCCCGGCGCGTTCATGAACAGGTCCCTTATCGAGTCAGATCCCCACGCGGTCCTCGAGGGGATGCTCATCGCCGGTTACGCCATCGGGGCGAGCAAGGGGATCGTATACATCAGGGCGGAATATCCCCTTGCGATAGACCGCTTGAAGGCCGCCATCCAGCAGATGCGGGAATACGGCCTGCTCGGAAAGAACATACTCGGTTCCAGGTTCAGTTTCGATATCAAGATCAAGGAAGGCGCCGGGGCCTTTGTGTGCGGCGAAGAGACGGCGCTCATCGGCTCCATAGAAGGCAAGCGGGGAATGCCGAAATCGCGGCCACCCTTCCCGGCAGTAGCGGGTCTTTTCAAATCCCCCACGATCATCAACAACGTGGAGACCCTGGGGACGCTGCCGAACATCCTGCGGAACGGCGCCGAGTGGTACAATAAATTCGGAAAGGAAGGCAACAGGGGGACAAAGACCTTCTCCCTTGTCGGCAAGATCCGCCGTCCCGGCCTGATCGAGGTCCAGCTCGGGACCCCGCTCCGGGAGATCATCTTCGATATCGGCGGAGGCGTGCAGAAGACCTTTAAGGCCATACAGACAGGAGGGCCGTCGGGCGGGTGCCTGTCGGAGGAGTTCCTCGACCTCCCCGTTGATTATGAATCGCTCGCGTCAGCCGGCTCCATCATGGGTTCCGGCGGCCTCATCATTATGGACGAAGATACCTGCATCGTCGACGTTGCGAAATATTTTCTCGATTTCACACAGAAGGAATCCTGCGGAAAATGTGTGCCCTGCCGTGTCGGCACACGGCACATGGTGGAGATCCTCGACAGGATAACCCACGGAGAGGGGAACCCCGAAGACCTTCTTGCCCTGAGGACCTTGGGCGATACCATCAAAAAGGGCGCGCTCTGCGGTCTCGGCCAGACAGCGCCGAATCCGGTGCTTACGACGCTCCGGTACTTCAGGAATGAATACCTCGAGCATATAAAAGACAACAGGTGCCGCGCCGTGGTCTGTAAAGACCTTATCGAGTACCGGGTCATCAAGGAAAAGTGCACGGGCTGTCAATCGTGCGTCAGGGTCTGTCCCACAGGGGCCATATCGGGGCCGCGGTCCGAGCCGCACAACCTTGATAAGACAAAGTGCATAAAGTGCCGTTCCTGTTACGAAGTATGCCGGCATGACGCAATTGCAGGAGACGCAATTGTTATTCGGTCAGCGGAGAAGACAACATGACAAAAGAGAAAAGGTTATCCATTACCATTGACAACAAGAAGATGGAGGTTCGTCCGAACATCACGATACTCCAGGCAGCGCGGGAGAACGGTGTCTATATCCCGTCGCTGTGCATCCTCGAACACCTGCCCTCCTACGGCGCGTGCAGGCTCTGCGTCGTTGAGGTGGACGGCCTGAGGGGGTTCCCGACGTCCTGCACGACCCCCGTGGAAGACGGCATGGTCATCCGCACCGACACGGCGGAGGTGCGGTCGCTGCGGCAGGAGGTGCTGAAGCTGCTTCTGAGCGAACACCCGGCGAGCTGCCTTTTCTGTACGGAGCAGAGCGAATGCAAGGACTACCAGGGGACGATCAGGAAGGTGGGCGTCACGACAGGCTGCCGTTATTGCCCCAATGATACCCGCTGCGAGCTCCAGCTCATTACCGAGAAGGTAGGTCTCACGGAGACGTCCTACCCGGTCTATTACCGCGGTTTTCCCGTTGAGAAGGAGGACCCCTTCTACGACCGCGACTACAACCTCTGCATCCTCTGCGGCCGTTGCGTCCGCGTCTGCAATGACGTGCGCCTCAACGGGACGCTCAGCTTCAAGCAGAGGGGCAAACAGACCACGATCGGCCCGGCCTTTGACCGGACGCACCTCGAGGCGGGATGCGAGTTTTGCGGGGCCTGCGTTACCGTCTGCCCCACAGGCGCGCTGAGCGCGAAGGTGAGCAAATGGTACGGAAAGCCGGACACACAGGTCGGCACGACCTGCGTCTATTGCCCTGTGGGCTGCCGGTTGATCCTCCAGGTAAAGAACGACGAGACGATCGACGCGCTGCCCGATTACGATTCTCCCCTCGACAGGGGACTGATATGCGTGAAAGGGCGTTTTGCGATCCCCGAATACGTCCACAGCGCAAAGCGGTACATAAGCCCGCAGCGGGCAACGCCGATCGGGTATGAGGATATATCCTGGGACCAGGCGATCGACGAGGCAAAGGAGAGGCTTTCAGGCATCAAGCCCGAGGATTGTTTCATCATGGTGTCGCCCCAACTGAGCAACGAAGACCTCTTTACGGCCCAGAGGTTTGCACGGGAGGTCATGAAGGGCGAAGAGATATTCTCGTCGCCGATCGCGGACCTCGGGGCAGACCTCGCACCCTTTCTGGACCTTGTTATGCACGCGAGCCCCTATGACGTGATCGACACGGCGCAGGGCGTCCTCACAATCGGATTCGATTCAACCTACGGGTTTACCCCCATCGGGATACAGGTCAAGGCCGCTGCCAGGAGAGGAGCGAACCTCGCCACCGTCGGTTCCTTTGAATCGAACCTCGACATGCTCGCGGAGACGGTCCATCAGGCAGAGCCCTCCCGCTGGGCAGGCATGGTCGATTCGCTGGTGAAGGCGATGTCAAGCAACGGCGCAGTGAACGTTGTCGTTGTGGGGCCTGACATTGTCTTTGATCCGGCGCGCCGTGCAGTATTCAACAAGGTCATCGAGCTCAGGGATGCCCATAAATGGAAGGTCATTGTCGCACACCCTTACACGAACCTGCTCGGCATGCTCGCGACAGGGGCATTCACAGGGATAAAGCCCGGCGAGGCGTTGAAAAGCGGGGGCAAGGGGAGTGCCGTGACAATAAAGGGCGCAGCCGTTTATCCCGACCTGAAGAAGAAACGAAAGGTAGTCTACGTCATCGGAGAGGCGCAAACGGACATGATCCCGCCCTGCGATTACCTGATCTACCAGAACGGGTTGCCGCCTGTGGGCGACCGGAAACCGGACCTGATCCTCCCCGTGTGCATGTTCACGGAAACGTCCGGGACCACGGTCAACGCCGAAGGAAAGGTGCTTGCCGTGCAGAAGGCATGCGGGCCGTTCATGAAGTCAAAGCCCGACTGGTGGATCATCTCGAGGATAGCCGAGAAACTGCGTAAAGGGGCATTCAAATACAATTCGGTCCAGGCGGTCCAGGGAGACATCAAAAAGCAGATAAAGGGATTTTTCAGCATGAAGAAGGGCCTTGAGTTCGTAAAGGTCAACATGAAAGAAGGCGGCGATGGGGGCAGCGGCCCTGTCTTGCCGCATGCAAAGCGCTCCGGGGGGTCCCGCGAAGAGGCCTACCGGGGGGTCCCGCTTGCGTCGGTCGTGTCCGGCATGAAGGCCATCGAGGAAAGGAGGCATCATGAATAAGGTCATCGAGCGCACCATGATTGTTCCCAATATGCACCTCCTCGAGGTTGAGGCCCCGGAGATCGCATCAAAGATAAAGCCGGGACAGTTCGTCATTGTCCGCGCGAACGACGAGGGCGAGCGGATCCCGCTTTCAGTAGCCGACTGGGACGCGGAGAAGGGCACCATCACGATCATATTCATGGAGGTCGGCGCATCGACAGGCGCCTTGGCCCGCCTGAAGGCAGGGGACTCGGTGGCTACCTGCGTGGGGCCGCTGGGCAACGCTACGGAGATAGGCCACTACGGCACTGTGATGGCCGTCGGCGGCTGCTACGGCATAGGCAGCATCTACCCCGCGATGCGGACGCTGAAGAGCGCGGGCAATAAGATCATAACGGTGCTTGAGGCGCGGAGTTCATATCTTATTTACTGGACCGGCAAGTTTGCCGCCATCTCCGACAAGATCTTCAACATTACGCGGGACGGCAGCCTCGGGATGAAGGGGCACGTAACGCGGCTCACGGATATACTCAACAGCCTGCCGAACCCTCCCGACAGGATCATCGTCAACGGGTGTACATACCTTATGGCGCACACCTCGGAGGTGACGAGAGGTCTCGGGATACCGACGGTCGTCAACCTGAACCCGATCATGATCGACGGTACCGGGATGTGCGGCGTGTGCCGTGTTACTATCGGCAGCAAGATGAAATTCGCCTGTGTTGACGGTCCGGAGTTCAATGGTCACGAGGTCGATTGGAAGGAATTCCTTGCTCGGAGAAAGGCTTACATGAATGAAGAGACGATGTACTTCAGGCGCAGCGAACCAACCGTAGTCCACAAAGAGGGGAAATGTCACGAATGAACGAAGAAAAGACTCCTGAGAAAACAAGCAAGATCGACTTAAACCGGAGAGATATGCCCAAGCAGTCTCCCGAAATGAGAAGCCACAACTTCAACGAGGTCGCACTTGGCTACACGAAGGAGCTTGCCCGCGCCGAGGCGAGCCGCTGCCTGCAGTGCAAGAAACCGAGGTGCGTTACCGGATGCCCCGTAGAGATCGACATCCCCGGTTTCATATCCTGCGTCGTCAAGGGGGACTTCACGGCGGGCATCAAAAAGCTCAAAGAAAAGAACTGTCTTCCGGCGGTAAGCGGGCGGGTCTGTCCGCAGGAGAGCCAGTGCGAGTCGCAATGCATCCTGAGGAACAAGGGCGGCGAGATCGCCATAGGAAGGCTGGAGAGGTTCCTTGCGGACTGGGAGGCAGCGGAAGGCATCGTCGATATGCCCCCGAAGCCGGCCCCTACAGGGAAAAAGGTGGCCGTCGTGGGTTCCGGTCCCGCTGGTGTTACCGTTGCAGGCGACCTGATCCTCCTGGGGCACGAGGTGACGATCTTCGAGGCACTCCACAAGGCGGGCGGCGTACTGACGTACGGCATCCCCGAGTTCCGGCTCCCCAAGGCCGTGGTGGCCAGGGAGGTGGATTACGTGAGGAAACTGGGGGTCAGGGTCATTACCGATTACGTGGTGGGGAAGACGCGCTCCATCGACGAACTCCTCCGGGAGTATGACGCAGTCTTCGTCGGGACGGGTGCCGGACTTCCATGGTTCATGGATATTCCCGGGGAGAATTTAAACGGTGTCTATTCGGCGAACGAATACCTCACTCGCATGAACCTCATGAAGGGCTTTCAGTTCCCGAACTCGGCCACGCCGATCAAGAGGCACAAGAAGGTCGCCGTTGTCGGCGGGGGCAACGTGGCGATGGATTCGGCGAGGACCGCGCTCAGGATGGGGGCAGACGAGGTGCGGATCATCTACCGGCGCTCCCACGCGGAGCTCCCTGCACGCCTCGAGGAGAGCGAGAATGCCGAGGAAGAGGGTGTAATCTTCAACATGCTCACCCTGCCCGTCAAGTACATCGGCGATGAGAACGGCTGGCTTAAGGAGATCGAATGCATTAAGATGGAGCTTGGTGAGCCCGATGCGTCAGGCAGGAGAAGGCCCGTCGAAGTGCCCAATTCCAATTTCCGCATAGAGATGGACGCGGTGGTATGTGCCATCGGCAACAGTCCTAATCCGCTCGTGCCTTCGACCACGCCGGGCCTCGAGACAACGCGCCACGGCACCCTCGTCGCAAACCAGGAGACGGGGAAGACGACCCGCGAGCGCGTCTGGGCAGGCGGCGACATCGTTACAGGAGCGGCGACGGTCATCCTTGCAATGGGGGCAGGAAGAAAGGCCGCGCGCGCGATCCACGAATACCTTACAACAGGAAGGCAATAAAGAAGGGGGGGGAACGGGGGGTATAGCAAGTAGTAACAAGCAGTTGATCCAACGAAAAACAGGGCTTGGGGGCCCTGTTTTTCGTTGAAACATAAGGATGAGCATTGGTGTCGGGCTCTTCCCCGCAAACACGCTGGATAAAGGCAGTGAATAGTGAACGGTGAATGGTGAATAGTAAAAAACAAAAGAAACCGGAGAAACAATCCGAATACCTCCCGCTTTCCTTGGCATTCTGCTCTCTGCTCTTCTGATTTTCATCGTCCCTCGTCCTATCGCAGCGGACGTCCATCGTTGCTCGGCCCTTATCCCTCGCCTCACGACGGTTTGCTACAGGAAAGCCCGACGCCGATGCTCCAATTATGTATCCGGGATAATTGTGATGATGCGGTGAGGATTATCTCATTATATGACAAAATGCCTGAGATCGCTGTTCGCGTATGATTTCATTGAGGTACAGAGTTAGCTGCAACCGATAGTTATATATTTCTCAACTCCTTGTCCTTAAACGTGACTTCCTGATGATAAAACGCCGCCGGTTTAGGACTATGAATCACCCATTCGGCTTCGATAACGTAATTCTCTGGGGACCACTTCGTTATTTGTAGAAATGGTACCGAAGGCAGCAGGCTAATCGGGAGCACATGCTGCGGATGAGGATGGAGAATGCCAACGATGAGAGACTTATCTGCAAAGATACTGACCAGGAGGATGGCGGATATGCTTTGTCTACATGGTTCCACAATCCCATTCCTGAACCTGAAGAAGACGGAATCTTTTAAATCTGTTGTTAAATGGGTTTTTTCGTCGACGGGTTCTCCAGTGGCTATCGGCACGGTTATCTTTATGTCGCTTGTAAAAAACATTTCTGCTCCGAGCGGCCCCAGCAGGATGTCGGCGGCGATGTGTTCGCAGGTGATCGCCAGCACCCGGGGCATTTTATAGCCCGACAACTGAGGCGCTTTCTCAGACGCTTTTGTCCTTAGCATGTGTGTTATCAGCCCGAATGAGCCACCAGAACCATCCTCCGGAACACCATTGGGCCACCCCGACTGAGCAGCAACAGCTTCACCTTCAGCACACGTGACTTCGACTATGATTTTGCCGCTTTCTGTTTCGCAGAGGAAGTCGGCGCCTCCGGTCATAACATCTTCGGCAATAGCCACATCTTCAAACAGAGATCTAAGCAAAGAGAATGTCACGGCCTCAGCCCTTGCACTCTCTGGTTTGCTGTCCAAGCGGTTACAGAACAGTTCGTAATGGGACGGGTACTTCACGCTCAGGAATTTCTTATAACTCTCGACAGTTGCGACTAACATAATCAACTCTCTATTTCTCAAGCATATAACTTGGAACCTTTATATAGTTAATCGAGCATCCTTTCCTTCATTTAGCGTATCATTGTTGAGGTACTCTGGCTCTTCTAGTGCATCACATATCTTAAACCAAATAGCGCTTGGCAGTTTCAACGTATGCAAGAGCCTCTTTTGATAATTATCTATGCAATCTTTGAGAAGCGAAAGAAGAAAGGCGGCCGGAAAGTGCAATCGAAATTGGTTAGATTCAATATAATGATTGGAAAAGATAGCGTAATAGGGCACCGTTTCCTTGAAGAACAAAGCCGGATCTATTTGAAATCCGTAATCGTGGATCACCGCACACCGGTAGTCAGTGTACAATAGGTTGCCAATGGTATGATCCTTCAGTATCGGACCGATGGCCTCCATCGCTTTTAGGTACTTTTGAGTTTTATATGATGCGGCGGCTTCCACGAGTTGTTTGCTTAGCTCCGGTAGTTGCTGCAGATCGTTTTTTCTTCTTGGCTGGCCGGGTGCAGCACGGTAGTGCATACGAAGGATGCGCAGCACGAAACGCAAGAGCGGGGCTATATGCTCTTCTGTTACTGGCAACTCCGACTTCCATATAAAAGAGACCGCGGATGCATCTTCTATTGGGTCAAACAGGTGGAGTCGTCCTGGTTTTTGGATCATTCCTGAGAGCAACCACAGTAACCTTGCGAAATAGTCGTAAAGATCGGGCACACTCACAGACACAAGAAGGCTACGATGATTCGAGTAGCGCGTCAGAAATTTGAAAAAACTGGCCTTCTGCGTTGTCTCTTGGCAGGCTGCATTTGCAAGCGAATCAAGCCTGGCACAAACGAGAAGGATTATTTCATTAACATGCGTTTTCTTAGCAATCAGCTCTTCGACCAGACTGACTGTTGATCGGTATTCGACAAACGCGTTGGCGATCCGCTGGTGAATGCCATCTTTCGTGGTCGATTTCATTCCATTTCTTTAGTGAACATTGAATATCTCAACTTGTCCTTTATTCGATATTACACCCTCTGGTAGAAAAACGACAAGGACTTTTTAATAAAAATGGAACACAATTATGAATAAAATTAATTACAAAATGGTCCTATCAGGAAGGTGATTGGTAGAGGGATGTCACGGCACGTCCCCGACGAACTGCATAGAGGCCGTTCATTATGCGCTGCTTTGTGGCGTTAAAACAGAGGTCAGCCAAGAACCGCTTTGTGACCCATTGGCCAGAACTATTGATTAACGGATTCTTTGTCCTCAGCAAACAAGCTAAGTTGTAAACCGGCTTGACGAATCCTTAGCGTCGGGATTAAATTGGCTATCTCCGTCGCCTCCACACTTGCCAATTCGCTTGGCTCAAGCTTGTGGAGTCCTCCGCCGTAGACGCGGCCTTCACTAAAAAATCGGTCCGGCGACATTTGATTAAGCACCGTCCACACTCGGTGGAGCAAAGTTGGATCCGCTTTCATTGCCTGTTCAAGGATAGGTGTCGGATACATTGCAAGATAAACGTTAGCTACTGTAGCTACCGAGTTGTTAAGGATAAAGCGAAATGGTCTTCCGCTCTTAGTACCGCTTCGCCCAAGATAAGTACAAACGATGGGAGCGGGTGGTCGGTTTTCCTGTGCATACCAAGGCATACGATGTTGGCAGAGATAGCGTTTCTGAATACCCCCGGCTTTGCCATCCTGAAGATAAGCAAAAAGGGCAGGAAAGCGCTCGCTTATCCGCTCTTCTGAAAGCCGCGTATCGAGCAGAAAAAGTCGTTGCCTTAACAGCGGCAGTCCATTTTCATCCGCCAGCACCTCGTTGTCGGGTAAGTAACGGGGACTGGGCAGAATCGGACGGAAAAGTTCCAATGGCAAACCCCGAGAAAGGATGTTCTCGGCATCAAGGATAAAGAATCGATTATCCCCGGTGGCTAAGCCGCGCTTGATTTGAAAGAAATCCGACAGGGTTTGGACGGTACGTTCACCACGAACATTAGCTGTCGGAAAACGCGTCCATTTATGCTCGCGAGCCAGATCGCTGGTCGGTACGTCACGTGAAAGTGCGGGGGCGAGAAGTGTACCGCCGAAGGTAAACCTGACAGTGTGATTCTTGGGTGGCGGTGACTTTTTGAACCACACAACCGCCGATGATACTAAGGCATCTCCAAATTGCACATCATTCGGGTCGAAACGGTGAATGTGCAGAAGAGTTACCTTGCTGAGAAGGTAATGTTTCATAACCTGCCCGTAGTTAACATCCATGAACTCACTTGGTATGAGCCAACCTGCGATACCATTATCGGCCATCCATGCGTGCGAAAGACCAAGGAAATGGCAATAGAGTCCTCCTAAACCACTAAGCTTCATCCCGCTCGCATGATAAGTGCGGGTCTTCAAGCGAACTTTGTCGCCATTTTGCAGGTGATGATGCCTCACATATGGGGGGTTGCAAATAATAAGATTGAACCTGGGAGAGGGCTCCTGGTGTGTAAAGTCGGCCAGCTTTATTTTTATGGATGAGTTCACCCAAAGCTGTGAGGCTGGCCCCTCGTAATGAGGATCAATCTCGAAACCAAGGGCCTCGATAATCCTCTGCTTGGTGAAGACCATTTGGAGGGCCGAATAGAATGCGCCAGTCCCGATTGCCGGATCAAGAAAGCGCACCGCACTACCTTCTGGAAAAATGGTAGACGCATATTTGAGGATGTCAATAGCGAGACTTATTGGGGTTGCAAACTGGCCGAGACGGTTTCTCTCGCTTTGCATCTTGAGCGCATCAAGTCTGTCTTGGAGTGCCGACCTTTGTTCTTCGAGCGCGTCGATAGTCTGGTTCGTATTCATGTTATATCCCGAAAAGGGCAAGGTCATCAATTCTATGTTCCCACACCCAGTCTATTCCTTCAGCGGCTTCGTAGCCCAGATAGCCACTGTCGAAGTAGCCACAAAGGAAGAGGTTAAATTGCACCTTTTTCCCGTAGGTCGCACGAAGTTGAGTGATTTTCACGGCTTCCTCTTTTCGGCGCTTGTTGGTGTTCGTGAAGTCTCCTGCCGATTTTGCTTCAAAGAAGATGGGGAACCCCCGCTTCTTTGCGGCTATCGGCATTACCACTGCATCAACAGGGATATTCACGCTCTTTGTTCCACCTTCGAGCTTTGCGGGAACGTTCGTTCTGAAGGAGAAGGTGCCCGGTACCATAGAATCAAAGCGTGTGCTGTCGCCAGTGGGCAATTGCTTATATCCGTGTGCTTCTAACCATGCCTTGATAGCTGCGAGTTGCCTCTTCTCCTGCGCATTCCGAATAATAGGGTTTGCCACAGCTCCACAAAGACGGTCTGCAACAATAGTGGCGGCCCGGTGAACTTCTGCGCCGGTTGGCGGTTCCTTACGTCCAAGCCATATGAAAATATCCGGATCCGCCATCTTCTGAATGATGGTACCGATCTTGTCCAGTTCGCGGTCGATATCCGTGGGGTTCATTTTTGGAGGGAGCTTCTTCTCGTGCTCCACGCTTTTCACAAGGTTTGTTGAAACGCCTGCAAGACCGATAAGGCGGTCTACTGCCAAAGGGGGACAGGTAGCCATACGAAGGGTTGGGAGGATTTCCGGATACTCTTTAATAGTGCCGCCGCTAATCTTGGTCATGTTGGCAGTTGTATAAAGAGCAGCTTCCACGTCTTTTGTAGTCTGAATCCGTGTTGTGCGAAAAGCCTGCGGTGCAAATTTCATGAACCAATCGTTGTACATATCGACCGACTTTGCGATATCGGTTTTCCATCTCGCGGGCTTGTCTAGATTAACTGCCACTCTGCCTCCACATGTTTTGATTGTCCACCAACAAATAATATCCCAGTTTGCCCTTTATTCGATATTATACCCATCGATAGAAAAACGACAAGGACTTTTTTAATAAAAAATAGAGCGTAATCGTGAACAAAATCAATTATAAAATGGTCTTATCGGTAAGGTGATTGGTAGAGGGATGTCACAGCCTATCCTTGGCGAACTGCATGGGGGCTGCAAGTTCCTTCAGGCTTAGTAATGCAAAAAAATCGATCTCTATAGCCTGTCTCTTTTCAGTGCCTGGCCTTTATGTTCCCTATCGTAAAACCTTCATCGCGAATTTCTCCCGGTATGGCGCACCCCATCATTTGTAGACCTGAGAGTGTAAGCTATGCGATTGCCCTGTGTCCTGTATGCGTCGTCAATAGTGGTCTCGCGGGACCGGAACAAATCATCACTTTCCGGTATGTTTTGCTGCCGAAGTAATCTTGCTTCCGCCTGTCGGTGTGTTTCCAAGGTGCCATCGAACAATATATGCGTTACAGGGACGCCAAGCTTA
>MVRP01000107.1 GCA_002067405.1 Syntrophorhabdaceae bacterium PtaU1.Bin034
GGATCCGCTTCTCGGGGACCGTGGATGAGCTTGAGGCGAATGAGGAGGTGAAGAAGAAGTATTTGATGGTGTAGAGAATATCACCCGCTCGGCTTCAGCTTTTATCCCGGGACCTCAGGCAGATGACTTCTCACTGGTGTTCCGATGTTGTCGACACGACCCTCTGGCCAAGACTGATCAGGAGATCCCTGCTGCTTACCCCACTCGACCTTTCCGGCTGGGGCTGATCAGGCTGTATCTGCGGCGGCTGCCCTTCTTTTGACGCGCCTTCTGGTCCCTGACCCGAATCCTTGTTCTCCTGGCCCTCCGGCGGTTTCTGCTCAACGACTTGCGGCTGTCCCCCTCTCTGATCAGGAGGAGTCACACCCGGGCGTCGGGTCGACGGACGACCCGGCGGGGAGGCTTCAGGCGGAGACGCGGCAGTCGCAGTCCGGGATTCGGGCGGAAGCGTTGAGGGCGGCACGTAGTAGGTTCCAGGAGCAGGCGCTTGGTTCGCGGGTGGACCTGCGGGAGGCGCTGTCCGCTGCGAGGCTGTTTGCGTCACGGAAGGAGCACTTCTCTGGATTTTGCCCATAAGAACAAGGAGGGGCTTCCGCGATGCGGGCTGTTCCATTAGAACATAGTTGTAGCCGCGCATCAGTTTCTTGAGAGCCTGATCAAGGGTCAGACTGGAAAAACTAACACTGATGGTTTCTCCCGAGGGGATGGGCCCTTTGATGTCGAACAGCTTCTTCTCGGTCATGAGCCTCAGGGCGTCGTTGAGGGACCGGTTTTCTACGTGCATGTTTATCTTGTTGTCACCGATCAATTCAATTGTTGCGACCCCCGCCTTCGGTGATGTCGCTGCCGCCGGGGACCCCTGAATACGAGGATCAGCCCTCTGGGGCGTTTCGTTGAGGCGGACCGCTTGCTCTCGCCCGTTCATACCCCTTGTCCATCGGTCTCGTGATGGATTTCCGGCGGCATTTGAGTCCCTGGCAGGCCCTCGAGCATCATTCGCCTGGCCAAAGCAGAATGATCCGCTTGCACCCAGGGAAACGAGAAGCAGGAATATGATAATCCTTGTATTGGCTTTCATGACTCCCTTATTGACGCTCAAAATTGAAACAGAGCGAGCCGTAAGGACCGGACCTAACGGCTACTATTGTAGCATGCTCGTTTTCATATGGGAAGCGCGGGAGACCTTAAGGGCAGCGCAGACCCCGATTATGGCAAAGGCCTGATGAATCCCGGGGAAGTGACGACAATTTCGTCGTCCCAGCCACGTCTCTTTCGACATTTTCTTCTGGGTTATCTGCCGCCTCTTGAAGCTGCTCTGGCGGGAACATCCAATTATTACCAGTAGTTGTATAACGCAGGCAGCCTGGCACATCTATTGCTTTATTGGGATAAGGAGAAAGGAAGGACTGTTGATAGCGACACATCTAAGAATATTGAGCTCCATGATCGGTTGGCATGCCCACCTTCAGTCTTCGTTAAAGGAAACATGGATGTGGAACCTACTTTGGCAGGTGCAGCAGGCGTGGCTTTTTCGCCAGTCTCTGTTCTTTGCCGTTTTGCCTGTGTTTACTCCGCAAACATTCGTTGCCTTAAGAGGGGAATGGAGAACGAGAAAGGCCCACCAGGAACGCCATCAGCAGCATCCGGGTTAACTCATAAGGAGAACGGAGAAAAGATCTCCTGCGACAACTGACAATATAGATGAGAAAACCTCACGGGGAGGGCAGAGCAACATAATAACCCGAACAGCAGACCCTCTCCGTGCCCTTTTAAAAGAGAAGGCGTACCGGACAAAAGGTACGCCTTTTTTGGCTCTCGCTTCCGGATCGGCTATCGTTTCATCCGGCGGTCCAGGGTCTCAAAATAAGCTTCAATCCTCGTCCTTATTTGCGTCTCCGAGTAAAACCTCGGGTCTCCCATGTCGCTCTCGAATACAAGGGCAGGTATTCCCGTTTTCTTCGTGAGAATGTCCTTCAGGCTCGGAACAGCGAAAGAAACGGCCTTGCAGCTCCTGTTCATGAACATGATCATACCGTTCATGTCGTATCTCTTGAAGAGATCGATCGCCATGTCGGCCCGGTCCTCTATGGTCGAATTGGAGAACCTGTTGAGATAATTCTCGGCCATTGTAACGAGCGGGTCCTTGTCGAGATCGAATTCCAGGCTCCACGCATGCACGTAAAGGGAGGTGAGGATCACGCCTCCGAACGAGCCGAGCAGGTTCGCGTGATCTCTGAACTTGAACCAGACGGGGAGGTTCTCCCAATAGAGCCTGTATTTTTCATTCTGCAGCACACCGATCCCTTTTGCCACCTTTTCTTCCATGATCTCGTCGCAAAGGGCCTGGTAGAACTCCACGCATTCCGGGGTGCCTCTCCGGTAGACGGTAATTGCCATACCGATAAGGGCGTCGAAGATGCTGATAGGTGATGGCTTATATTGCGCCATGTCGAGGAATTTCTTGTAGAGCACGCTCGCCTGGGCCGAATATTTCAAGACCTCCCTCAACCTGTCATAATCGAACTTCTTCTTGGTTATCTGCTCCAGCCATTTGATCATCTCCTTGAGTTGCAGCACGCAGTACTGGATGATTTCCTGCCTGGCTTTCTCGTTTCTGATCCATTCCGGCGTATCGAAGATGAAAATAGGCAGGCCGTTTCCTCCTCTGGAAAGGACCTGGAACCATTTCGTAAGGGTAAAACACTGGGCATTGCAGGCCATGAGCAGATCGGGCTCGGGGATGCCGCCGGTCACGCTTCGCCCCGTTTTTCTGAACCCCAGGTCGGACCGTGCGTAAGCGCAGAGATGGCTCGTATAACCCATATTTTCCGTGATAACGGAAAGCTCCGTGCCTATCTTCGCGGTCAAATTGGCAACCGCATGGTTTTCCGGGTAAATCGGGACCACGTCATGGGCCACAAAAAGCTCGACAGGCGAAATAGCAGTGGTATACCCCACCAGCTTACCCAGCTCATGGGCGTGAAACGCCTCATCCATGTACTCTTTCGTGATTTTTTTTGACAGATCCTTGGATCTCATTTTCTCGCTCATAACGTGCCCCCTTTCAGCGATTCAAAAAACGCCTGAAGCCTGGTTCTCACGTGGGACAGGGACAAAGTCTGGTACTCGGTGACCAGGGTATGGAAAGGCACGCCCTCCTTCTTGACCATGCTCTTCAGGTCCGGCAGGTCATATTCCTCGGATTCGCAAAACTCTATATGCACGTAAATGACCGCTTTCGCGTTATACTCACGGTAGAGGGCCTTTAGCCCCTGCACGTTCTTGAACACATCGTCGTGAATGGGCGAGTAGAAGCCTCTCTTGAAGTGCCTTTCTGTCATCGCATCAAGAGGCTCTTTGTTTTCGTCAATGACGCCCTGCAGGTACCGGCTGCCGGTGACAAGCGTGTCAGCCACCACGTTGAGCTTCAATTCATCAAAGAGATCGAACAGGTCGAGCGGGTCGCAGGCGATTCCCGTAAGCACGACGGGCGTATATCCTTCACCTTTCGTGATCTTCAGGTTTGCCCGTACCGCCCTCAGCGTCTCGTTCATCTCCTTCTTGTCTACCTGCATCGACAACTTGATGAGAGAGAACATCTGCTTGTTGGTCAGGGTTGCAGGGTTCTCTCTCTTAATGTCGTACAGCTCTTTGAGAAGTCTTTTGTTCTCGTTATGGATCCTGATGGATTCGCGTAAGGCATCGTCGGTGACAGCCGTCTTTGACCAGTTCTCGAGCGACGATATGAGCCGCTCTGTCTCCTTCCTCACCCAGTAGCGGGCACTCTCCCGGTCGATCTGTCTGGGAAGCAGAATGCTCTCCACATAGGTGCCGGGGAAATTAATCCTCCATATGTCACACATGTGCTGGGTGGTATCGCACACCTGGGGCAGTACGAACCCGTCGAAAAGATCGTTCTCGTAAGTCAGGGCAAGCTCCAGGTTGCTCCGCGCAAGCGAGCACGCATTATCAGGAAGCAGGCTAGGTGCTTTCTTCAAAGGCTTGTGCGTGCCAAGGAGAGTGACCGGCAGGAAACCGAAGGCATAAACGACCTCTTCCGGTACATCAGCCAGCGTGCTCCCGACCAATTTCTTCCCTGTTTCACGCTTCCACTGTCTTATGGAAGCGTATGGGTCTCCCGCATACTCCACTATCTTGTCAAACCCCAAATTTTCCCACATATCCCCCCCACGACGGTAAGTTTTCGCGCTAATCTGCTTATGCTATGCTAAATCTTCGCTTTGTTCATGTCAAGCGATACGGACGATAAGGACATTTGCCGGATGCACGGCACTTGCCCGCCGTTCACGGAAGTGCTTCGTTTTTCCCGAGAGGCTGACGCGCCCCGGCGGCCTGCGGATCGATCTCGCGTTCCCTTGCAGTAGTCGTCAAAAGTTATTAAGCTAACGGGTGGCGGTTGCCGGGAAGGCTGCGCCAGAAGGAAGAATCTGATTTTGAAAGCAGGTCTATTTCTCCTCCGTGCCCTGCGTCACCGAAACTACAGGCTTTTCTTCATTGGCCAGGGGGTCTCTCTGATCGGGACATGGATGCAACAGGTCGCCCTGAGCTGGCTCGTTTATCAGCTCACCAGTTCAGCCTTTTTCCTCGGTTTGGTCGGATTTGTCGGACAGGTTCCGGCATTCCTCTTCTCGTCGTTTGCCGGCGTTTATGCAGACCGATGGGACAGGAGGAGGCTATTGATCATCACCCAGGTCCTGTCCATGCTGCAGGCCTTTGCCCTCGGGTTTCTCACGCTTGCCGGCATTGTTGCGGTGTGGCACCTAATCACTCTGGCTGCTTTTCTCGGCGTGGTTATGGCCCTGGATATCCCGGTCCGCCATTCATTCATCGTCGACATGATAGAAGACAAGTCCGATCTCGGCAATGCCATCGCACTCAATTCCTCGATGTTCAACGGTGCAAGGCTTGTAGGCCCGTCAATGGCCGGCATACTGATCAGTCTTACGGGCGAAGGCGTCTCCTTCCTGCTTAACGGTCTCAGCTTTCTCGCCATAATCGTTGCCCTCCGGTCAATGCGGCTCTCGGAAAAGAGGAAAGAGGCGAGCAGGAGAAATGTGATGGAAGAACTCAGGGAGGGTTTCAGGTATGCCTTCGGGTTCCCTCCCATCAAGTACATCCTCCTGTTCCTGGGTCTTATAAGTCTCACGGGAATGCCGTACCTCGTTCTTTTGCCTGTTTTTGCACGAGACAACCTGGGCGGCGGACCTGCCACCCTCGGTTTTCTCATGGGCAGCGCGGGGATCGGAGCACTTCTGGCCGCGCTTTATCTCGCTTCCCGCAAGACCATTTTGGGCCTGGGCAAGCGAATGGCCGCCTCCGCCTGCCTGTTCGGCTCATCGCTTATTGTCTTCTCCATTTCTCATTCGTCGCCCCTTTCTCTCTGCATGATGCTTCTGTCCGGTTTTGGCATGATTGTGGTTATGGCAGCAGGCAACACCATACTTCAGACTGTCGTGGAAGAGGACAAGAGGGGCCGCGTCATGAGCTTCTACGCGATGGCATTTATGGGGATGGCACCCTTTGGCAGCCTTATCATCGGGAGTCTCGCGAGCCGCCTGGGCGCATCCGAAGCACTCATCGCCGGCGGGTCATGCTGCATTATAGCTGGTATCCTATTCTTTGGGAGGCTACCCGTCATAAGGGAGCACGCGAGGCCCATTTATATCGAGAAGGGGATTATTGAAGAAATGCCCTCTGAACTGCAATAACTCAAAAAACCCAAGGGGCTATTCGCGTTAATCCTGCGAGTAGCCCCTTTTGCAACCGAATAAATCCGGTCGAGAGTGGGATTGGGGACAGATAAAAAACCTAAGCAGCTGCGAGGTTCTTTGCCCTGCTGTCCAGAGAGACGCAGCCGAATATCTCAATGAGGGTATCCTCAGCGGTCTCGTATGTTTCAGATAGCTCCGGCTTCTCAGATCTGATGTGGACAAAGCCTTTTGCCTTCTCTTTATCCCTGCCCGCGCCAAGCTTGATTATTTTGAGGTCCAAAGATGCGCAGCCAAATATCTCTATCAGCATCTCTTCCATGGTCTGGCTATCCAGGCTTACTTCGGTTTCCAATATCCATTGACTCGCCATGATGACCTCCCCGGCAGCTATCCGAATATTTATTTACGAAAGCAAGGCGCATGCCAGTATTTTTCCCCTGTAAACTCAATACGTTACGGCAGTGAAGCCCTATTTCTGCCATATGAGACAGTTAATAACTGATAAATATGTCAGAAATAGGGTAAAACTGTGGCAGATTGCGGAAATCCCGGAAGAAATGGCGTCCGGCCGATCAACGGGAAACGGCCGAACGAGAGCACATTGGGCTGACGGGTTTTTTACGGTTCGTGGACTCGGTGCACACCGTGAAAATAATTATGGATATATTCTGCGAGAATTTTGGTAAACTGATAAATATCACAGTTCAGTACGCTTTCCTGGGGGGAAAGTCTGATGAAAGTTGATGAAAACCAGTTTTTCAGGGAAATAACCTTGAGAATCTGCGGAAGCCTTGAGATTGAAAAGGCGCTCTGGCAGTGCTTACTTTACGTCCGCCACATTATCCCTGCCGATGAACTCATTTTGACTGTCTTTGATCGGGATTCGGGGACTCTAGACGTGGTTGCAACCGCCCAGAGCAGTGGAGGGGTCACGAGGGCCGACAAGGTGCCGATGCCTCCGAGCATGCGAAAGCAATTGGAAGACCCTGCCAAATTTCCCCGCGTCAGAATATCCGACGACGTATACAGGGACGAGATATTGTCGCGGGTTGCCGCAAAGTATGGCTGGCCTGCGTCATCGATCATCGTCGGAAGGCTGATCATCGAGGACAAGTTTGTGGGTTCTCTCATTGTGCGGGCGCAAGGAGAGGGACGATACACGAGCGAGGATGCGGAGCTATGGTCGCTCATCAAGGAGCCGGCCGCGGTTGCCCTCGCCAACAGCCGCCGGTATCTGGAGTTGATGAAGCTGAAGGAGCTCCTTGCAGATGACAGCAGATACTTCCAGAACGAGCTGCGTCGCGGTTTCAGTGAAGAGATTGTAGGCGCCGAGTTCGGCCTGAAAGAAGTGATGACCCAGGTCCTGAAAGTCGCCCCCTTGTCGAGCCCGGTGTTGCTCCATGGTGAAACAGGCACGGGCAAGGAATTGATCGCCAATGCAATACACAATTTTTCCCCGAGAAACAATGGCCCCCTGATAAAAGTGAACTGCGGGGCCATACCGGAATCCCTGGTCGACAGCGAGCTTTTCGGTCACGAAAAAGGAGCCTTTACCGGTGCCCTCTCTCAACAGAGGGGCAGGTTCGAACGCGCGGACGGAGGCACCATCTTCCTCGATGAGGTAAGCGAACTCCCTCTCGATGCCCAGGTCCGGTTGCTGAGGGTCCTCCAGGAGAAGGAAATAGAGCGCGTAGGGGGAACGCAGTCGATAAAGATCGATTTGCGGATCATATCGGCAACGAACAAGGATCTTCGGAAACGCGTGGCAGAGAACCTGTTCAGGGATGACCTCTATTACAGGCTGTGCGTCTTCCCGATCGATATCCCCCCTCTTCGGGAAAGGAAGGTCGATATTCCGGCCCTTGTAGAGTATTTTATGCGCCGAAAGGCAAAGGAGATAGGCTTGCACTTCATGCCCCGGCTCCTTCCCGGTACCGTTGAAAAACTGGTTGAATACCCGTGGCCCGGGAATGTGAGGGAACTAAGCAATGCCGTGGAAAGGGCGATCATCATAAACGAAGGAAAGCCGCTCGGTTTTGAGGATATCGTCGGCATTCAGACAAACAGGGACAAACCTGAGACACGGGGCCGGGAAGTACGTGATTTAACGCTCAACAAGATTGAAGCAGAACACATCAGGCACGCCCTGGAAATAGCAGGCGGAAGGATTGAGGGACCAAGAGGGGCAGCCGCGCTCCTCGGAATGAACCCGGGGACGCTGCGGCATAGAATGAGGAAGCTTGCGATACCCTTCGGCAAAGCCGCAAAAGCAGTATACGGGAAGTCGTGAGGCTAGTGTCTCCGCAAAAGGTTGGCACCGGCCAAATGCCGGGGCAGACAAAGACATGAAAGAGAACGACAAGACAAAGGCGCACCTTATAAGAGAGCTCGCGGAAACCCGCTCCCGGCTTGAGGCGCTCGAAAAGCGGGAAGCCAAGCGCAGCAGCGACGACGAGCAGCGGTTCCGACTTATTGTTGACACGGCGTACGAGGGTATCTGGGTGTTTGACGAACACTACGTAACGACCTTTGTGAACAGGCGGCTGGCTGATATGCTCGGATACGAGCCGGATGAAATGGTGGGAAAGAAGCACGAATCCTTTCTGTTCGAAGAAGACCTCCCTGACCTTGAAGACAAAGCGGCCATGAGGCGGCGGGGCGTCGCCGGTTGGTACGAGCGGAGACTCCGGCGCAAGGACGGCGCCGTCCTCTGGACCCACGTGTCTGCGTCGCCTATCCTCGACAAAGAGAATTGCTTCCGCGGTTCCTTTGCCATGTTTACGGACATCACGGAGAAAAAAAAGGCTGAACATGCCCTTTTGGAGAGCGAAGCCAAATACCGGAATATCTTCGAGAACGCGGTGGAAGGCATGTTTCAAAGTACTCCCGAAGGCCGCCTCATGACGGTCAACCCTGCAATGGCCCGCATATTCGGCTATGCATCGCCTTCGGAAATGGTGTCGGAGGTCTCGAACATAGGCCGTCAACTTTACGCGAATACCGAGGATAGACGGACGTTCAGGGAGCTCCTCGAGGCAAAGGGGACGGTCGAGGCCTTTGAGGCGCAGTTTTGCAGAAAAGACGGGACGAGGCTATGGGGTTCTCTCAATGTGCGCGCAGTCCGCGATCCGGCAGGCGTCATTGTCTATTTTGAAGGGATCGTGGATGATATTACCGCACGAAAGAAGGCCGAAGAAGCCCTGCGACGATCGGAAGAAAAGTACCGCAACATATTCGAAAACGCCATGGAAGGTATTTTCCAGATCACGGAAGACGGAAGGTATCTCAGCGTTAATCCTGCCCTCGCGCGCATCCACGGCTTCAGCTCACCCGACGAGATGATCATGTCGGTAACCGACGTGGCCCATCAGCTTTACGTTGACCCCCGGCGGCGGGACGAGTTGAGACTCCGTCTTGAAAGGGAAGGCTCCGTCAAGGGCCTCGAAATCATGATGCGCAGAAAGGACAAGGCCTTGCATTGGGTATCCGTCAGCTCTCATGCGGTGCGTGATTCCGGCGGCAACACCCTCTATTATGAGGGCACGGTCGAGGACATTACTTCGCGTAAGGTGGCCGAGGAAGAACGCGAACAGCTGAGAAAAGTGCTGGAAGGAACGATCGAGGCCCTGTCTCTGACGGCTGAGGTGAGAGACCCCGGCACAAGGGGCCACCAGAAGCGGGTGGCCAATCTCGCCGCCCGTATAGCACATGAAATGGAATTTCCGCCCGGCGTCATCGATAACATCAGGACCGCCGGCATGATCCACGACATAGGAAAGATTGCCGTTCCTGCAGAGATCCTGAGCAAGCCCGGGAAGTTCAATGAAGCGGAATTCGGAATGGTGAAAATCCATCCCCAGGTCGGACACGATATCCTGAAAGATGCACGGTTGCCTCATCCGGTTGCCGAGATCGTGCTTCAGCATCACGAGAGGCTGAATGGATCGGGCTACCCCCGTGGCTTGAAAGGAAACCAGATCCTCGTCGAGGCGCGAATTCTGGCAGTTGCGGATGTGGTGGAAGCAATGGTTTCTCCCCGTCCTTACCGGCCCGCCCACTCGACCGCTTCTGCATTACATGAGGTCAAGGCGAACCAGGGCCTGCTTTATGATGCCGGTGTGGTGGCGGCATGCCTGAGGACATTCGGGAATGGATTTGATTTTGGCCGGTGAAAGTGCGGTAGGGCCTGAGAAAAGCGCTTCGGGCCGGAGATTTCGGCACGGGTTACATGTCTTTTTCCCCTCTTTCAACCCCCTTCACATGGTCACGATAAAGGATTCGAGCATTTCCTCCTGCTTTTTGCTCACATCAACGAAAGCGATTCCCACACCGATGCTCGTCTTGCGCACCACGTCGCCTTTCAGACGAAAGGTGACCATGTTTTTGAAAGAAAAGTTCAGGTTGACCCGCTGACCTATAACAAAAGGATGAGTGGTCTGCATCAGCATGCCGCCCGCACTTATGTTGTGCATATAGGTGCGGCCAAGGAAATCAGATGCCTCGCACTCAACAGCCGTTATGTAGTGTTTACGCGGAAATTTACGCTCTTTCTGTCCCAGTTTCTGCAGGAGATCGAATTGTTGTTCTTCCGACATTGCGAGTATCAGATCATATAATCTGGCTGAGAGGTCGGAAACCCTTGTCCACTCCTTCGTCTTTTGTATCATGGCTTTCTCCATCTGTATGCATCACCCGCTTGCTACATCTGTTATATTTCTCGGTTTTTTGACAAAACAGCTTAAATCGGATACCCAAATACTTCCCATAATTATAACAGTTTGTACCCAGAATGGTAGTCTAAATGGGCTCACCGAGGCCAACCGGCGCAATCAGCGCGCAGTTGACAGCCAATATCTTATATCGCATACTTTTTACGGCATGAAGAAGTATACCCTTCACCGGGATGCAGCCCCGAGAAAATCCCTCTTCGACTATGAAAAGGAGTTGAACCAGGAACAGCTCGAAGTAGTCATGGCGCCTGACGGCCCCATACTGGTTATCGCGGGGGCCGGAAGCGGCAAGACCAGGGTGGTGACGTACCGGGTTGCTCACCTGCTTGAACGTGGCGCTTCCCCCCAGAGCATCCTGCTCCTCACTTTTACCAACAAGGCGGCCAGGGAAATGCTCCACCGGGTCGAGCACCTCATCAAAATGGACACCCGCTACATATGGGGCGGCACATTCCACCACATCGGCAATCTCATTCTGCGGCAGCAGAGCAGACGGGTGGATTTCAAGCCGAACTTTACCATACTCGACAACGAAGACGCCAAGGACATCATCGAACTGGTGACGAAAGAGGCGAAGATCGACCGGAAGGAGCGCCGCTTCCCCAAGGGGCAGGTGCTCAAGGAGATTTTCAGTTTCAGCGTCAACACCTTGGAAGGACTGGAAGAGACTTTGAACGCCAAGTTTCCCTACTTCATGGATATCATCGACGAGATAGCCATGATCCAGCAGGGGTACGCCGAGAAGAAGAGGGCGGCCAATGCCATGGATTTCGACGACCTTCTCTACTTCTGGCACAGACTGCTCGCCGAAGACGAATCCCTGCGACAATACTATGCGGCCATGTTTTCTCACATCCTCGTGGACGAGTACCAGGATACGAACCGGATACAAGCCGAGATAGTCGATTTCATGGGCTTTATCAACAGGAACGTCATGGTGGTCGGCGACGATGCCCAGAGCATCTACTCGTTCAGGGGCGCGAATTTCCAAAACATTCTCGAATTTCCAAAACGGTATCCCGAGGCGCGCGTCTACAGGCTTGAAACAAATTACAGGAGCACGCCGGAGATCCTCGATCTCGCCAACCATTCCATATCTCACAACACCCGTCAGTTCGCGAAGAACCTCAGAGCAGTCAAGAAGAACGGTATCGTCCCTGTGGTCACCCCTTTGAGAGATGTCATTCAGCAGGCGGAATTCGTTGCCCAGCGGATCCTTGAGCTGCGCGACGAAGGCATTGCCCTCAATGAGATAGCGGTTCTCTATCGGGCGCACTACCACTGCATGGAACTGCAGATGGAGCTGACGCGGCGGGGCATACCCTTTGAGATCAGGAGCGGGCTCAGGTTCTTCGAGCAGGCCCACATCAAGGATGTAGTGGCGTTTCTGCGGGTGATGATCAACCCGACCGACGAGATCTCTTGGAAAAGGCTGCTGAAGATGTTCCCCCGCATCGGCAGGAAGACCGCCGACCATATGTATGACTATATAAAGACCTTCGAGAACCCGGTCGACCTGTTCATTTCGAAAAAGATCGGGGAAAAGTTCAAAAGCATCCACAAGGACAACCTGGAAACGTGGTCCGGACTGTTCAAGGAGCTTGAAGAGCTGCAGCGGTACGATGCGCCCGCCGACATGATCTCCACCATACTGAAGCACGGCTACACCGACTACCTGAAGTACACCTACGGGAACCACGAAAACCGCCTGGAAGACATCAGCCAGCTCATCAACTTCTCGACCGAATATGATTCCCTGGTTGCCTTCCTCAGCGAATTGTCGCTCATGAGCGGGATCGCGGGAGAAGAAGTGGTGACAGGCGGCGAAGAGGCTGAAAGGGTCGTGCTTAGCACTATCCACCAGGCAAAAGGTCTCGAATGGAAGGCAGTCTTCGTCATCTGGTGCGCCGAAGGACGATTTCCCAACCCGAAGGCCATTGAAGGGGGCGAGACCGAAGAGGAACGACGCCTCTTTTATGTGGCCGCCACACGGGCCATGGACGAGCTCTACCTCTGCTACCCGATGCTATTGTTCGAAAAGCAGATAGGGCATGTGATCCTCAAGCCTTCGCGGTTCATAGCAGAGCTGGATTCGGGCCACTACGAGGAGTGGCAGGTCGGCGAGGTGTGATCGTCGTGCGGGTGTTGCGGCGGGAACGTGCGATTCCATCTCCGGTGACCTCCGCGGCAAACCGTGGTTCCTGGAACCGGCTCCAATAAACGCTGCCTTTTTTCTTGACAAAATTATGACGAATGTTCATTCTATGCACATATGTTTCATCACATGAAACATTCACAGCCGAAGCGGAAGAAAGTGTGCAGTGGGGATTCAGGGGCCGGGCTGCCTGCAGCTTCCCCTGAAAGCACAGAAATCACAGCGAGGAGGAGCGCGATATGGCCAAAGACATGAATTCTTACTGGAACCCCATCCTGGAGACCCTTCCCAGGGAAAAACTTCAGGAACTGCAGGTGAAGAAGTTCAGACGTA
>MVRP01000108.1 GCA_002067405.1 Syntrophorhabdaceae bacterium PtaU1.Bin034
CCAAGTGGGAGTTCGTCGGAAAGGCTTTTAAAAAGGCAACCCCGCAGCAGAGCTGCGAGGAATCCTTTGATTGAAAAACCTTGCAAATAATTTGAACAAGGGTTCGATTCCCGCCTTCGTTGGTCTGCCACTTCGAACTGCCGTTCTTGCGGCAATGGTATTCGCTTGCATGGTGCGAAATTTCAGCGGGTTTTTTATCTCGCCGGTGATCAGCGGTATAATACACGCATGCCGGACAGTCAGAGACTTGTACGGACATGGATGGTACAGCACTATGTGGCACATCGTACTATCTGACGGTTGCTACCGAAAATACCTTGGATCGAAAGAGTTTATTACCGCTTTGATTGACGCAGTCATCAATCACACAGGTATGTCAGGAGTGCCTCAAAATCTTCAGGGACGACGTGGCAATATCAAGGATCCTTTTCGTTGCCGCCCTCGATGCTGCAACCGCTCAATAACAGCTTATATATCTCCTTAATGTCCCCATGGGGAGAAAACTTAGTTGTCACATAGAACATCGATTGTCTCTGGCAATGACGAGCATTCCCGCACCCTTGAATCGAATTCTTCATCGACGGTTGTCTGAACCTCGATCGACGTCGCCGATGTTGGCTCGAACCAAGCCGTGATATGATTGTGTAAGCCATGAGCGCCGGGAGATAGTACTGTGTGCAGGACACGCAGCAGAAGACGCAAAAGAGGGAAGGGGATAGATAATCCGTACTCAGGCCCGTATGAGTTGATGCGAGCTTCTCGCCCTAATGGAATGGGCGGGAATAAGAAAGAAAGAAAAAATATGACGAAGAAAAGTTTGTTGAGCATAGCGGCCGGGGAGCTTTGATATGACTCTCAGCAAGGTGACATGCTGAGTGCAATAATATCGGTCTATGGAGGAGACATTCCATAGACCCTTTTTTTATCTGCGTCCCGCTGGGCACACTGACTCGGAGGCGAAAGTCCTCAATAGACCGGATACCCGCTGGGGGATGGACAACAGGGGTATAAGCTGAACCGCAAGGGTTCCTGGTTGGGAGATAAAACGAGACAAGCGGTCTGACCGCCTGTATTACCTTTTTTGCTCCGCTGTCTCCTCCTGAGTAACGACAACCCGCCAGAAATTGTCGTAGAGCGTGACGGTCTTCCATAATGCCCGCTTCCGCGCCACCTGTTGACCACCCGGAATCAAATACCGGTAGCGGCCGGTGCCTTCCGGTTCTTTGACGATTCGCGCGCCAAGATCCCTTAATTCCGAAAATCCACTGTACTCAGGGTCTCGAAGGATGTTTTTTCGCCGCTGGGCCGGATCGAGGGCAAAGACACTTGTTCCGTCCCGTTGCAGCACGTCAATTTGTACGCCTTTGCCGAGCGGAAGACCTTCGATTGCTTTCTGGATGAGCACTTCAGGGGTGAAAAACACGCCGGTGCTTCCCACGTATTCTTTATTTTTGTTGAATACCGGGTAGCTGGCCACGACAGCCTGGCGGTCCTCTACTCCCGTAAAAAGATCGGTGAGGACAGGCTTTTTTGTGTTAATGATGTGCGCTGTTACGGCCTGGCTTGCCAGGGAAGTGCCTTCGAACTTTCGGAACTGCTGCGGCTCCACCAACTGGATTACCCCCTGGGCATTCAGGAAAGAACAGTCGATAGCATAAGGCTTGTCTGCACAAAGACTTCGTATCTCAGCCCTCATATCTATCCGCGGGTCGGGGGCCTTTCCCAACTTTTTAGCTGTTTCTGAAAGTGTTTTGTCGAGATTGGCGAATACTGCCGATATTCTCTGAACCGTCTGATCGAGAAGGATTGCGGCCGGGTCTGAAGCAAAAGAGACAGTTGATACGGCCAACAAGAGAACTGCTGCAAACAAGAATAACCGAGTGAATTTCATAAATCCTCCTGACATCAATGTCATACGCACCTGGCGTTTGCCTTCGCATGGAAAGGGATGTAACGGGTTCTTTCAATTCTCCAACTAGCATTATGGTCGTGTCAAGGTATTTGTTGAGAGCCGACAGATGAAATCCAAAGTGTGGATTTGCGCCGCTTGACACGCCTGCAGTTCAGCACCAGTATAATGCACAAGAGGTTACCAAGGAGGTGGGTTGTGGGAAGAGCAGTCCTGATCGTGTCCGTGATGTCGTTGTTCTTGATGTTTTCAAGTGAAGCAGGGATTGGGCAGACGGCAGGAGAGAGTGACCGCCCCGGGGTCGAAAAAGCGGTCGCCGTTATCCACCCGACTCCCGGCAACGCAGTCCGGGGAGTGGTGAAGTTTACGAAGGAGAAGGCCGGCGTCAAGGTTGTGGCCGATATCGAGGGGTTGAAGGAGGGTAAGCACGGTTTTCACGTCCACGAGTATGGGGACTGCAGCAGTATGGATGCTGAATCTGCAGGAGGCCATTTCAATCCAAACGGAAAGCCTCACGGCGCACCTACGGACAAGGAGCGCCACGTAGGCGATCTGGGGAACATCAACGCCAATGCCGAGGGAAAGGCACATTACGAGTGGACCGACACGCAAATCTCCCTTGCCGGCCCTAATTCCATTATCGGCCGGGCGGTGATTGTCCATGCCGACCCGGACGATCTTAAATCTCAACCGACAGGGAATGCAGGCGCACGCCTGGGTTGCGGGGTAGTGGGCATTGCAAAGAAGTGATCGAGGCGTGATAACGTGATAATGTCGGATCCACCCCGGGTAGGCTGCAAGCACCTGCCATGTTTACGAACCTTCTTCCGTCGTCTTCTTTTCGGGAATGAATGCCCTTATGAGATCGATGGGAAGGGGGAAGATAATCGTTGAATTCCTCTCGGCTGAAATCTCTACCAAGGTGGTCAGGTACCGCAACTGGAGGGCCATAGGGTTTTTTGAGAGAATATCGGAAGCCTCGGACAGCCGGGTAGCTGCCTGAAACTCTCCTTCCGCACTGATAACCTTGGCGCGCCGCTCCCGCTCCGCTTCCGCCTGCCGGGCGATAGCCCGCTGCATCTCCTGCGGGAGGTCAACGTTTTTCACCTCAACGTTCGAGACTTTGATACCCCAGGGCTCGGTGTGCATATCGAGTATCTCCTGGAGGCGCAGGTTTATCTTCTCTCGATGCGAGAGAAGATCGTCCAGGTCCACCTGTCCGAGTACGCTCCGCAGGGTGGTTTGGGAGAGCATGCTCGTCGCGTAAAGATAGTTCTCCACGTCGATAATCGCCTTCATTGGGTCGATCACCCGGAAGTAGACGACCGCGTTGACCTTGATCGACACATTATCCATGGTGATAACATCCTGGGGAGGTACATCATGGACCACGGTTCTGAGGCTGACCCGCACCATCTTGTCGACAATCGGAATGAGGATTATTATCCCCGGGCCTTTCGGGCGGGCAAGCACGCGGCCGAGGCGGAAAATGACGCCCCTCTCATACTCGTTCAGTATCTTGATCGCAGAAATAAGGACAAAAACGATGATGAGAACGATAAACAAAGGATACAGAGTCATACTGGCCCTCCTGTTTGCTTATTTCTCTTTCCTTACTTTTATTCGCATGCCTTTTACTTCAGTGACCACCACACGCTCCCCTTCCTCAATGCGCTCCGCGCTTTCTGCATCCCAGTATTCGCCGTGCACGAGTACCTTTCCGAATGGGGCAATTGTCGTCCGAGCGACGCCTGACTCGCCGACGAGCCCTTCTTCCCCGGTCCTTACTTTTGAGAGTTGTGCCTTGAGGGCATATGAGAGAATGCCGATAAAAAACACGATCGACGCAATTGCCACCGCCAGTATCGCCTTCCAGGACAATGACAGCCAGCTTGCAGGAAGATCGATAAGCATGATCGAGCCGATGACTATGGAGGTGACACCGGCAAGACTGAGGGCGCCGTAGCTGATCACCTTTAGCTCGAGAATGAAGAAAACGATGCCGAGCAGGATAAGGGCAAGGCCGGCGAAATTGAGGGGGATTGCCTGGAAGGCATAAAAGGCGAGGATGAGGCAGATGCCGCCGACGACACCCGGAAAGATTGCGCCGGGCGAGTATATCTCGAAGAGAATGCCGAAAAAGCCGAGCATCATCAAAATGTATGCAACATTCGGGTCGCTCAGGTATGAAAGGACCTGGTACTTGAAGGGCATTTCCCGTTCCGTGACCTTGGCCCCTCTTGTCCGCAACTCCTTCTTTCTGCTGCTCACTTCGACTGTTTTCCCGTCGACCTTACTGAGCAGTTCATCCACATTATTGGCGACCAGGTCGATCACCCGCGTGTCTGCCGCCTCGTTGGCCGTGATGGAGACGCTTTGCGTGACCGCTTTTGCAGCCCACTCAGCGTTCCTCCCACGCATCTTGGCGAGACTCCGCGCGTAGGCTTCCGCATCCTGCACCACCTTGCTCATCATCTCCTTATCCACTTTTTCCTTGCCGATCGTGACAGGATGGGCCGCTCCCACGTTAGTGCCGGGCGCCATCGCCGCCACATGGGCAGATAGAAGGATAATGGTCCCGGCTGAAGCGGCGCGCGCCCCGGACGGAAACACATAGACGATGATGGGCACGGGTGAATCAGTGATGGCTTTGACTATCTGGCGCATGGATGTATCGAGCCCGCCGGGGGTATCAAGGAGAATAAGGAGTGCCGATGCTTTCCTCTGAGCGCTCCTGGTGATCGATTCGGCAATGAAACTGGCAATCGGGGGAGTTATGGCACCGTCTATACGTATCTGGTCCACTTCGGGTCTCACACCCTCTCCGGCTTCTGCCTGAGTGAGGGTTTTCCCGGTGTCGGGAAATAAAGGGAGGTCGAAGGCGGAGAAGAGAATCGAAAGGGCGAGGAATAACATCACCTTTGAGCGCATCTGCATTCATTCTCCTAAAGTATCAACCATCGATCCACCACTCTGCGGCCAAAAGTGAGGCTGACACCGCGGCAGTCACATCGTTACGTAAAACCTACGAATCACGGCTCGAGGCAGATTCGCTCTTCGCCCTTCGTGTCTTGAGAAACCACCAGGTTAACAACCCGCCGATAATTCCCCCAAAGACCGTAGCAAGTCCCCGCGGGGTGAACGTAACAGTCTTCATAAACTCTCCCTCCCGGTTCTCCAAACCCCGATTCCTGCATCAATCCTATCCGATAGTGCGGCTGTTTGCAACACATAGGCAGTATAACATACTCGAGCTTGCCATAGAGATGGTCCCTTTATTCACCTGCACAACGGTAATTTCGTCACGGAACCCGCTTTGGTCAATGGCCCTTCCGCTTGCGTGGTTACCAGAATAGAACCGCGAGACTTGTATAATACATAGGCACTTTGACGTGCAGCGACAATGGCGTCCTTGGAGGGACGCCATTGGTGTTTAAGACGCAGGCGTCTTTCCGTCACGGAATGGGATGAAAAGACGCCTTTTTTGTGGACCGTGAAAACCGGCGGCGCCGGTCAAAGGAGTGACTGTATGAGCGACCGCAAAAACCGTGAAATAAAAGAGCTTTCTCTCCTCTTCGAGATAAGCACAAAACTGAGCGAAAGCCTTGACCTTAAAGCTGTCCTGAGGCCCATTCTCCAGCTTACCGCCGAGTATATGGACATCCTTCGCGGTACCCTCACTATCCTGAACAGGAACAGAGGTGAAATCGCTATTGACGAAGCGTACGGACTCCGTCCGGAGGAGCAGGCAAAAGGCAGATACAGGATGGGCGAGGGGATCACGGGCAAGGTAATAGACAGCGGGCAGCCGATCATCGTTCCCAGGATTGCCGATGAACCGCTGTTCCTGGATAAAACCGGGTCGCGGCAGCACCTGAACAAAAGTGATATCGGGTTTATCTGCGTACCGATCAAGATCGGTACCGAGGTGATCGGCGCGCTCTCTGCCGACCGGCTCCTTAATGGAGATATTTCGCTGGAAGACGACCTTCGTCTCCTGACCATCATCGCCTCGAGCATTTCACAGGCCGTCCGCCTCCGCCAGCTCGCCCAGGAAGAGCTCGAGAAGATGCGTGAAGAGAACCGGCGCCTGCAGGACCAGCTGAAGACCAGATACGGCATGAAGACCATTGTGGGTAATTCCAAGGTGATGCGGGATGTTTACGGACTGATTGACAAGGTGTGTCGCACGAATGCCACTGTCCTCATTTTAGGGGAAAGCGGTGTGGGAAAGGAACGTGTGGCCCAGACCATACACTACAGTTCCAATCGGGCCGACCGCCCCTTCATCAAGGTGAATTGCGCGGCACTGCCAGAATCTCTCATAGAAAGCGAGCTATTCGGTCATGAAAAGGGGGCTTTCACCGGTGCTACGGCTGCGCGAAAGGGCCGGTTTGAGGCGGCCGACAACGGGACGATCTTCCTAGACGAAATCGGAGACCTGCCTCTATCCCTTCAGACAAAACTGCTTCGCGTGCTGCAGGAAAAAGAATTTGAGAGGGTAGGTGGGAATTCCACGATCAAAGTGAGTGCGAGGATCATCACCGCTACCAACAGGAACCTCGAAGCGCTTCTCAAAGAAGGAAGGTTCAGGGAGGACCTTTACTACAGGCTCAATATTTTCCCGATCCTTGTCCCGCCCCTCCGGGAACGAAAGACGGACATCATGCTCCTCGCCGACCATTTTATCGAGAAATACAGCAAGGAGCATGGCAAGAAGATAGTCCGGATCGCGACGACGGCGACCGACATGCTCGTCGGCTACCACTGGCCCGGCAATGTGCGCGAACTCGAAAACTGCATAGAAAGGGCCATTATCCTTTGCACGGACGGCGTCATCCGGAGCTACCATTTACCCCCCAATCTTCAAAGAAGCGACACCGGCGGAAGAAGTGAGGCGAGTGGCACGTTCAGGGACATTGTCACCGGCATGGAAAGAGAGATCATTATCGAGGAACTGAAACGGTCGCGCGGCAACATGGCAAAGGCCGCGCGGGCCCTGGGCATTACCGAGCGAATGATCGGCCTGCGGGTCGGAAAATACAAGATCGATCCGGGACAATTCAAGTAAAAGCTTTTCCCAAAAAGCAATTCCGTTCCCTAATACCCTCTCCCCCAATTGGATAATTGAGGGGAGGCAAGGGTGGGTCGGTCGCTCATCCTACATTTCAGTAGGATCGTACCTACTTTCTCACTTTTTGGTAGCCTTTTGCTTACAGCTACCTTTCTGCTAAAGGGAAGAACCAACATCAGGAAAACTCTTTAACATGGTGATATTACACGTATATATGTTGTTAAGACATATCGCTCTGCGTCCTGGCACGATTATTGATTATATGGTCTACAACGCTATTGCGAGGAGATCAGACATGAGGAAAATAGCCATATACGGAAAAGGCGGGATCGGGAAGTCGACTACCACCCAGAATACGGTAGCGGCCCTTGCGGAGATGGGAAAGAAGATTATGATCGTGGGCTGCGATCCCAAAGCGGACTCAACCCGTCTCATGCTGGGCGGGTTATCACAAAAGACCGTTCTCGATACGCTCCGCAGCGAAGGCGAGGACCTCGATCTGGACGACGTGGTGAAGATCGGGTTCAAGGGGACCCGTTGCGTGGAATCGGGCGGGCCGGAGCCGGGTGTGGGCTGCGCAGGGCGCGGCATCATTACCTCGATCAATCTTCTGGAGCAGCTCGGCGCTTACTCCGACACCATCGGGCTGGACTATGCCTTCTATGACGTGCTCGGTGACGTGGTCTGCGGTGGGTTCGCCATGCCCATCAGGGACGGCAAGGCCAAGGAGATCTATATCGTTGTCTCCGGAGAGATGATGGCCATGTATGCGGCGAACAACATCTGCAAGGGCATTGTCAAGTTTGCCGAAGCGGGCGGCGTGCGCCTCGGCGGTCTCATCTGTAACAGCCGCAAAGTGGACAATGAAAGCGAGCTTATCCAGATACTCGCTGAAAGGCTTGGCACGCAGATGATCCATTTTGTTCCGAGAGACAATATGGTTCAAAGGGCGGAGATCAACCGGAAAACCGTGATTGACTTCGACCCCTCTGCGGCCCAAGCCGATGAGTACCGGAAACTGGCAAAGGCCATCGACGGAAACGAAATGTTCGTAATTCCCAAGCCGCTTTCCACTGATGATTTGGAAGCCCTGCTCATAAAATACGGCGTCGGTCAGTAGAAGTCGCCGAAAGGTTAACAAAGGAGACCGAATATGTTGATGATAAAGGCGATCGTAAGACCGGAGAAAGTGGATGCGGTGCTGGAGCGGTTGATGGCTGAGGGTTTTCCTGCGGTCACGAGGATGAGTGTATCCGGGCGAGGTAAGCAGCGCGGGATCAAGATCGGAGAGGTAACCTATGACGAGATACCCAAAGAACTGTTGATGATGGTTGTGCCGGACGCCGATAAGGACCTGGTGATCAAGACCGTAATGGGCGCTGCCCGCACGGGCGACAAAGGTGCGTTTGGCGACGGCAAGATATTCGTTTCTCCCGTGGATGAAGTATACACGGTCAGTTCCGGCATCAAGGAGACAGACGGAGGGACCGAGGAGGTAGCCGTATGAAAGAGGTGATGGCCGTCATCAGGATGAACAAGATCAACCAGACGAAACGGGCGCTGGCTGATGCGGGGATATCGTCCGTTCATGCCCGGGAATGTCTCGGCCGTGGAAAAGGGCTTGTAGACCTCGACGTGCTGAAGGGGGCTGAAGCCGGGTATGAGGAAGCAATCTCGCTCCTCGGGAACACGCAGCGTCTGATCCCCAAGCGCATGATATCGATCATCGTGCCTGACAAGCTGGTGAAAAGGACTGTTGACGCGATAATCGCATCCAACCGTACGGGCAAGGCCGGCGACGGCAAGATATTCGTCATGCCCGTCCAGGACGCCGTCCGCATCAGGACCGGCGAGTCGGGTGACGAAACGCTCGACGAGGCGTGAGGAAAGAGGAGGCATGGTAAGACTTTCATGAAAACCGGATGCACAAAGCACGTGGAGATAAACGACGGACAGGCTTTGACGAAATCGATGAGGAAGGAAGGAGGGACCTATGGCAACGGCGAAAGACGATAGAATCGATCTTGTCGATCCTTTTGAGATAAAGGAAGAGATGCTCAGAAAGTATCCGGCGAAAGTGGCGAGGCGGCGGGCAAAACAGATCGTCGTGAACAAGGTGGAGCAGGCGGAACAGGTACCGGAGATTCTCGCCAATACAAGGACCATACCCGGCATCCTCACCATGAGGGGTTGTGCGTATGCGGGTTGCAAGGGCGTGGTACTCGGTCCTACCAGAGACATCCTTCAGATCACCCACGGGCCAATAGGGTGCGGTTTCTACAGCTGGCTTACACGGCGCAATCAGACCAGGCCGCGCACCCCCGAAGGCCATAATTTCATGACCTACGCGATGTCCACCGACATGCAGGAAGAGGAGATCATCTTCGGAGGCGAAAAGAAGCTGAGAAAAGCCATCGAGGAGGCGATCGGCCTTTTTCATCCCAAGGCGATCGGCATTTTTTCCACCTGTCCGGTTGGCCTCATCGGGGACGATGTTCATGCAGTGGCCAGGGAGATGGAGGGCAAACACCCGGAGGTCAACATCTTTGCCTTTAGCTGTGAGGGCTACAAAGGGGTGAGCCAGTCTGCCGGTCACCATATTGCCAACAACAAGGTTTTCACCGACGTGGTCGGCCAGCTCGAACAGCCGAAAGAAGGGCAATTCCGCTTCAGCATCCTCGGCGAGTACAACATCGGAGGTGATGCCTTCGAGATCGAGCGGATTGTCGACAAATGCGGCATGACCCTTCATGCCACGTTCAGCGGCAACTCGGAATACGAGGAGTTCGCGAGCGCCCACACCGTAGACCTCAATGTGGTCATGTGCCACCGGTCAATCAATTATATGGCCGACATGATGGAGAAGAAGTACGGCATACCGTGGCTGAAGATCAACTTTATCGGCGCCAATGCAACGGCCAAATCGCTCCGTAAAATAGCGGCCTACTTCGACGATCAAGGCCTGATGGATCGGGTGGAACAGGTGATCGCAGAGGAGATGGCCGAAGTCGAAAAGGTGCGGGAGAGGATCAAATCCCGCTGCGAAGGAAAGCTGGCAATGCTCTTTGTCGGGGGGTCCAGGGCGCACCACTACCAGGAGCTTTTTGCGGAGATAGGGATGCGGACCATATCGGCCGGCTACGAATTTGCCCACCGGGACGATTACGAGGGGCGCAGGGTGCTGCCGGATATCGTGATGGACGCAGATACCCGTAATATAGAAGAACTGACGGTAGAACCCGACCCGCAGCGCTACGAGCCGAGAAAAGGCGAAGCCGAGATAAGGAGGCTCGCAGAGGAAGGCATCATCATGGGTGAATATGCGGGGATGATGCCGGAAATGGCGGAAAACAGCCTCGTTATCGATGACCTCAACCACCACGAAACCGAAGTGCTTATAGAACGGTACAAACCGGACGTATTCTGCGCGGGCATCAAAGAGAAATACGTGATCCAGAAAGCCGGTGTACCCCTGAAACAACTGCACAGCTACGATTACAGCGGACCTTACGCAGGATTCAAGGGCGCCATCAACTTCTACAAGGAAATAGACCGTATGGTCAACTCGAAGATCTACCGTTTTGTGAAGGCACCCTGGCAGGAAAGCCCCGAGCTTGCGGGAAGTTACGGGTGGAGCAAATGAACCGCAAGGAGTGAGGAACAAAGGGTAAGGAATCGGAGCTTCCCTGAATCCATCTCCTCACTCCTTGCGCCTTGCACTTACGACATGTAAAGGAGACGGCTATGCTATTAAGACATACACCTCAACAATTGGCAGACCGGACGGCGCTCACGGTGAACCCTGCCAAGACGTGCCAGCCCATAGGCGCCATGTATGCGGCCCTCGGCATCCACAACTGCCTTCCCCACAGCCACGGGTCCCAAGGGTGCTGCGCCTATCACCGGAGTGCGCTCACCAGACACTACAAAGACCCGATCATGGCGACTACCAGCTCCTTTACGGAAGGGGCGTCGGTGTTCGGAGGTCAGGCGAACCTGGTGGAAGCCATCAACAACATTTTTACCATTTACGGCCCAGACGTCATCGCTGTCCACACTACGTGCCTTTCGGAGGTGATCGGTGACGACCTGCCCCAGATCATCAATAAGGCACAGGCAGAGGGAAAGATCCCGAAAGGCAGGAAGGTCATCCACACGAACACGCCGAGCTTCAAGGGCTCCCATATAACCGGCTTTGCCAACATGACCCAGAGCATGGTGCAGTATCTGGCGGAGAATACCGGAAAGAACCTGAGCCAGATCAACATAATCCCCGGTTTCGTCGAGCCCTCTGACATGACGGAGATAAAAAGGATCGTTACCGAGATGGGAATCAAATCCGTGATGTTTCCCGATACGTCAGGCGTGGTAAACGGTCCGATGGACGGCAAGTTCCACATGTACCCGAAGGGCGGTGCTACAGTGGGGCAGATCTCAAGCGCCGGGGACAGCAGGTTTACCATCGCGCTCGGCAGGGCTGCGTCGCTGCCGGCGGCAAAGCTGCTCGATACGAAATGCAGGGTTCCTTTCGAGGTCCTCGATCTTCCTATCGGTCTCAGGGCGACGGACAGGTTCATCGATACTTTGAGGAAGACGGCGGGGGTGAGCGTACCTGAAAGCCTGATGGCGGAACGGGGCCAGGTGGTCGATGTGATAACCGATATGCACCAGTATTTCTATGGCAAGAAGGTTGCTCTGGTGGGCGACCCCGACCATCTCACCTCTCTCGCGCAATTCCTGACAGACATGGACATGAAGGTGTTTCACCTCATTACAGGAACGCCGGCAGGGCTGAAATTCGAGCGGCAGATCAGGGAGTACGTAGGTGAGAGGACGACCATCCAGCACGGTCCCGGTGCCGACATGTTCCGGTTCCATCAACTGATCAAGAACGAAAAACCTGACCTCATTTTCGGGAACACCTACGCGAAATATATAGCGCGTGATGAGGACATCCCGCTTGTGCGGGTGGGTTTCCCCATCTATGACCGGGTAGGCCACCAATATTTTCCGATCACCGGCTACCGCGGTGCATTGCGGCTCCTCGAAAAGATATTGAATGCTGTGTTGGACAGGCAGGACCGCGATGCGGCGGAAGAGAGTTTTGAATTGGTGATGTGAGCGACAGACGGGAGACAGGAAAGATGGGAGAGGGGAGCAAAAGCACTTGCTTCCGAGAGAAGTGATCTCCCATCTCCTTAGCGAAGCGGTCTTCATGGACGAGCGTAGCGAGTCGATCTCCCATCAGGCAGTAAACAGGAGGCACAACATGATAGACATCCTGGATGAACGAAAGAAACAAGTCTATGAGAAAGGCAAGGAGGCGTTCGACCTTTCCTGCGACAAGGTGAGCCTCGCCGGATCGGTGAGCCAACGCGCCTGCGTGTTCTGCGGCTCCCGGGTGGTCCTCTATCCCATAGCCGATGCCGTCCACCTCGTTCACGGCCCGGTGGGCTGCGCGGCCTACACGTGGGACATCAGGGGCTCTCTTTCGTCCGGTCCAGAGCTTCACCGTCTGAGCTTCTCGACCGATTTGAGAGAGGCAGAAGTGATCTACGGAGGCGAGAGAAAGCTTTATGCGGCCCTCACCGAGCTGATCGCAGCGTACCATCCGAAGGCGGCCTTTGTCTATGCCACTTGCATTGTCGGGCTCATCGGGGATGACGTCCAGGCAGTCTGCAGAAGGGTCGAGGAAGAGCAGGGCATTCCCGTCATACCCGTCCATTCTGAAGGCTTTAAGGGGACGAAGAAGGACGGGTACCGGGCTGCATGTGAAGCGCTCTTCAGGCTGACGGGCAAGGATGGATCGACTCCCGTAAGCCCCTACGCCATTAATATCCTGGGCGACTTCAATCTGGCGGGTGAGACGTGGATTATCAAGGAGTACTACCGGCAAATGGGGATCGAAGTCGTCTCCTGCATGACAGGC
>MVRP01000109.1 GCA_002067405.1 Syntrophorhabdaceae bacterium PtaU1.Bin034
CGCTTGGACGACATGATTTACCTCTTGTAGCTCTGGCTGCCTGACAGGCGAAGTGACAACCCTTAAACTCCGCTGCTGCCTGAAAGCCGTTATTTTCGATTTTGACAGGATTTACTAACCATTTCGACCCACGATCTGCACCGACCTTCTGCCCCTATGTCTTGCGCTGCGGATTACCCCTGTTCTTCCTGCAAGACCGGTTAAGAAATTTCCGTTAAGAAATCGCGCCCTTAGTGAGTTGCCCTGCGGCAGGGGATTGCGCCAGTGCCAGTTATCTAGAGGGTCTGCAGACACCTGAACGTGGAAAAGAAAGAGTAACGGTAGAATCAAACCGGGTAGGAAAAACAGCGAATGCCTGGAACGAACCGTAGCCATATAACCCTCCATGATGCGGGTAGCGTATGAGATGAGGGTGTGGATGGAGATGACGGACGGGCAACGTTTTCAGAAACACCTCCAGGGTGCTTTAGGGGCGTGAGAAAAAGTGTGAATATCTGTAAACCTGATACAAAAAGTAGGATCCTTTAAGGTTATTGTCAACCAACGACGGTCAGCCAAATGGCTCTTTCATGTGGTAATTATGGAATACTTTTAAGAGGAGATTAACCGAGGCTTTGTAGGTGACTTCCTCACCTGAGTGTTCCTGGAGTGACTCTTCCTCCATTCTTCTGTCTCAAATAATATGTTGATAAGATTAGGCTCATCTGGTATTTCAAATCAATGCGAACGTCAATCCGCTTTAATGATATTCTACTGGTTTTTGTGGTGATTTCCTCCATGCTCGCAGCCATTATCTTTCCTGATTTCGGTTCCCGGTTCAGAGTTTTACCTTTGTATTGCCTTATGGCCAATTTCTTTCTCAGCTACCTGTCCATCGATCTTGCGTCCGTCTGGAAGGCACTTAGAAGTCATAGCGTACAACTTGTTGTATTTGCGGTGATCAAACTGACCATCCTACCGGTCATCCTTTATTTTGCGTTCTATTTTATCGCACCAGATTATGCTCTCTCCGCCCTGCTCTTGACCGGAGTTTCCACCGGCGTTGTTGCCCCGATGATTTCGAACATGGTGCGGGGTAATAGTGCGCTGGTCTTGGTTGGTGTGGTTATTACATCGACGCTCGTACCTTTTACATTACCGACGGTTATTAAGCTGGTTTTGGCAAAAGAGGTGACGATTTCCTTTTTGTCCATGCTGGGGACGTTGGCTACGGTGATTTTTGTTCCCGTTGTCATTGTTGAAATCATTAGATACCTGCTGCCCAGGATTGTTCCGCCAATTGTAAAGGTCCAATTTCCCGTGTCCCTTCTTCTGTTCGCGTTGATCAATCTGGGAGTTTTCTACCGCTACGCGCCGTTCTTTAAAAAAGAACCCTACGTGATTATTACGGCAATCCTCGTGGTCCTCGTCCTGGGGGCTATTTACTGTATAGCAGGTATGTTGTTTTTCCATAAAGGAACGGTGGAAAACCAATTAGCCGGCGCGGTCATGCTCGGCAATCTCAATAACGTGCTGGTGATTGTTTTTTCATCTGAATACTTCGGCCCCATGGAGCCGCTGGTCGCTGCGATGTACATGATACCGTTCTTCGTTATCGTGATTCCGCTTCGCTATTATTACAATCGAAAGAAAACAATTGCATAATTTGCTTTAAAAGGATGCAGCACTTCGTTTTTGTCGTATCCATGAGGTTGTTTGCCCTTCCAAATCTATCTGACGGTCAAAAGGCTGAATAGAGCATGATCTGTCAAGGCGAGCGAACCCGACATCGCGAAGCTTTTGTGGTCAAGGGCACATTATTCGTTTAGGAAGAACCCCCGTATTTCTATCTCACCGGATGATAGAGCGCAATGTCAATCATGGCGCTTCAATCGAAACACGGTCTCGAAGGATCCGAAGAGGTCGAGATACTCTTCGAGGTAACGTGAAAGGAGAAAGTTGGCTTTCACTGTTTTCCTTGCCGCCTTTCCTATCCTCTGGCGGAGTTTACGATCTTTGACGAGCTGCACTATCCTGGTGGCAGCTTCTTGAACGGATGATACGAGGAATCCGTTCTCCCCGTCTGTGATCTGATAGCGGATACCTCCGGCATTACCACCGATGACAGCCGCCCCCTTCCACATGGCCTCCGATACGGTGAGCCCAAACCCCTCACGTATTGATTTCTGCAGAACCACCTCTGATCTCCGCTGCAGGGCATTGACCAGCGCGGTGTCCTGATGGCTGAGTATAAATATTCTTTCGCTCCGGCAATGAAGGAGGGACTCGTACACCTCCGCACCTTCGGGATCATCGGTCGCAACGTTCCCCAAAAGCACCAGAGTGGCGTCGATTTCCTTTTGCGCTATGCGAAATGCCTCGATGACGCCTACGGGGTCCTTCCAGCGATCAAACCTCGATATCTGGGTCACAATGGGCAAATCGGTAGGAATGCCGTAGTGCCCGAGGCGCTCGTCGACCTCGGCACGGGTCATCGGCCTGTTGAGGGCCGAGAAGGGGTCAATGGCGGGCATGAAGAAGAGCTGAGGCGTCGTGAGCTTCTGTCTGTACTCGGGAAGCGTCAGTATGACAGCATCATATTTCTTTACAAAGTCTGAAAGATAGCGCCAGAGTTCTTTGTTGGGATTGCTCAGATCAACATGACACCGCCAGATCCATGGCCCGTTCTTTTTATAGTGGTTGACCAGCGGGAGAGGCTGGGGATCATGGACAACGACCATATTATGGTGGTCCAGATGATTGCGGATCGAGTTTTCGTAAACGATTTCCTCGTAAAGGATTTTCTTTCTTTCACTCAGGTTGATGTTCGCTCCCTGGAGTGCATTGTGCATCTTCTTTGTGATGCTGAAGAAATCAGGCGGTCCCTGGATTGTTCGCCATCCCGTCTTGATGCCCGTGCTGTTCATCAAGAGGGTAAGGGAATGAAGGAGCTCCGCAACACCTCCACCGTAATACGTGGAATTGATGTTTGTGACGTGGAGCCCTTTCAATGCCTCTGCCTTTTTCATGATACGCTCCACCGCCGCGGCACCGATGTATTTCTCGTAGTCTTCGATAGTCACAATTCTGTTATTGTTTCGCATAACGCTCCTTCGTCCTTTCTCGAGTAAACCGACCCATCCCTTTTTAAATATAGGCGGCCCCGGGCATGCGGGCCACGGTTCATTGGAGGAAAAATCATTCTCGGTCAAAATCCGCTAAGATGTGGTCGGGGATATCAAACTGTTTCTTTCCGACCAGCGCATAATAGTACAACGGACGACCATCGATGGAGATACGATGCCTGTATCGTGCCATATGGTGCACTTCCAGTATATCAGTTACGAGCAGCGATTTGATCAGACGAGAAAAGCCGGAAGAATCGCTCTCCAGCAGGAACGAATCCTTAATGTTGAATGCAATCCATCCTGAGCGAGCAAGTAAACTGAATGCATTTGCAAATGCTTTTACTGGAATATCACCGAAGCCAAGCGCGGCGACACAGGTAAGGCAGTCAACGTGCCACATACCCAGTTCTTGCCGCATGGTATCCTCGAGATTGCAGAAATCGTAGACGTAATATGCATCGTACACGCCCGGCCTGTCACGCTCGCAGGCCAGATGAGCTTCTTCGGAAATATCAACGCCGATAACGCGGGCTACGCCCACTGTATGGAGCTGTTCTCCCAGCATACCGTTTCCTGCCCCGAGATCGAGTACGCGCAACTCCGTCATTTCAACGCGGTTGTCTCTAAGGGTCCCGGCAAGGATATCGGCTACCACTTTGGGGGAATTGCACTTCAGACGGTGATAAAACAGCTGTTCGTACAAGCCGGGTCGCTTGTAAATCTCATCATATTCGTGAAAACGCAACTGAGTTTCATGTCCGTTCTCAACAAGGTAGCAAAAAGCCTCATCCTGGCGAAGCCGATGCGGCTCTGTGACGGGAAACTTGATATTGTATCTCGGCTGCTCCATCTGCCCTCCTCAAAAGTTACGACGGTAGTGTCCGGCAGAAATCAAAAGTCTGTCGACAGTCATAACTCTGTTGTTTTTTTGTACAAAGCCATGTTTGGTTTTTCCTTTAATATGTATATCCCAGCGATGTGATGAACTGCATGTCGTTCCTCTTTGTGTCGATACTCCCGGGACTTGAATTATAGTTGTCGATAAAGCTGAAACGGAGAAAGAGCCTGTCGGTCAGGTCGTTCTTCACGCTCGTTTCCCATCGAAGCCTGTAGTCTCCAAAATATGATAACGAAGGATACAAAGTAATATCCTGGAAAAACACTGTATTCGCCAACAGTCTCTTTTCAAGGAAAATCCTCGGGATGAGCACCGTTTCGGTAGCGCCCGGGGTATTGTCCCTGAAATGGGTATTTTCGAGACCTATTGCCAGCTCAGCCATGGCCCTTAACCCTGGTTTATCGAAGAACCAGTACCCGATCCCGGTTGATGGCAGGAGCCTGTAATCGATGTTGGCGAACCTGTCGTGATCCCCCTCAAATCTGTAGAAGTTGTACCACTTTCTTTCCCGGAAGCTGAAGGCGTACCGGATCATGCCGTACCACTTCTGGTCATCCATTCTTCTTTCTGCCGATCCGTAGGAGTAGCTTCCCTTGATAGTGAATTCATCGCTATCGGTTTTTCTGCTGCTGTGGAAATAACCCGAAAAGGACGATGTTACGGTATTCCCCTCCGACAGGTTGAAACCCAGGGCAAGCTCGGTTTTCCAGAGCTTCGGCTCCTTCTTAACCGGTTCTGCAATTTCACTTTCTGCAGCCCCTTCGAGTTTCTCGACAGATGCTTTATTTATCTTCACGTCTCCCAGAGAATCGTTTCTAAGGACAAAATGGTCCTCCTCCTCACCGACGATAATACCGCTGATCCGGTCTCCGTTGCTGAAATGGACCCTGATCCGGTTGTCTGCGTCTACTGCAATACAGGCGGCAGTGAATGCGAACCACAGTACCGTTATGGCCAGAATATGAAAAACGACCGATCTTCCCAAAGATCGAATCTTCATTTCAGGAAGAAAATTTCGGCCTTGTCGATCAGGGAATTTGCCGCAACAAACGGGACAACAAACGGGATAGGAATAACGCTTACCACACTCGCGCACAGTCCTGGTGTATCCATCCGCTATTGTTGTTTGCATCCTTGACTTTGATCCATGAGCCTTTCCTTCCCAGAACCTTGAAGGAGTCATACTTTTCAGCAGGTTCAGAAAACTGTTTACGATACCCTGTGCCAGGCCCCGTCCTGACGTTTGCCCTGCCAGACTTGACCGCTGCGCATCGATAACCGTCCGCAACCAGGCTCTTATGAATCCAGAAGACATCGCCGTCGATATCTTCAACAGCATACCAGTCACCCGATAAAGACACCCCGACCTTTTTCAGGGGGAAATATTTTTGCACCATCCAGCCTTTCGGGTAATCCGTTCCGGGACCCACCCGCATGTTTGCTTTTTCTGCCTTGACGCAAAGAGCATCTGCCTCACCGCACCCGAAGAACGACAGCGCAATCATGAAGATAGCAAGCAGCAGTGATATGAGATTCATGGCTTACCTCCGCTTTTGCGAGAACTATGGCGGATGTTCAATACAAAATTCTTGCCACTGTTCCGATTCCCTCTTTTTTGTTTAACCGATGGCGAAAGGGTGCGTTCAAAAATAGTGTGTACGACGTCGGCACCCTGTCCTATTTTGCCACATCATAGTGGCATTATTCCCCCCTCTGTCGCCCCCGGAGGGAACCACTGGCGTAGGGCAGCAGGTAGTTCAACAAGGCTTCGAACCCGGGGATTTTCACATGTGAAAAGACGGGTAGAGGAGGACCGCCACAAGAAAGAGTGTCGGTTTGAGCAGGACAAGCCAGTGCTTTTTTACCACGAGGGCAATGGTCTCACCTGGTTGCAGTTTTGTGCGCCTGTCTGCTCCCTGGTACGAAGGTATAACCTCCTCCGGTACAGCAGGTCGCCGCTTCGGCTCGCAGATTACCGAACGGAGACAGCGGATTGCCGCATGCCGGGTAAATGTATTGGGGAAGATCCTGCCGACGCCCCCCCCCAAAAGAGAGCGGCGGCAGGGTGAGGTTTACGACCCGATCACGGCCTTCACCGCTTCGAGAAGTTCGTCGCGAAGGATGGGCTTGGAGAGGACCGCCTTGACATTCCCGTGCCGTTCTCTTTCACCCTTCATGAACCCGGTGATAAGAATCACCGGCGTCCTGGGATCGATCTCCGACAGCGTGTGGGCAAGTTCCCACCCGTCGATGTGAGGCATCCTGCCATCCGAAATCACAAGGTCCACTTTTTCGTGATGCTTCTCGAGAAAACTGAGGGCATCTCGGGGATCGTTGAAGGAGAACGTTTCATACCCCTTTTTCTCGAGCATGTGCTGGATCATCTCCTCGACCATTCCTTCGTCGCCGACCACCACAATATACTTCTTTTCCATCTTTCACCTCCGGAAATGTTTCTGAGCAACGGTGGAACATTGCCTTTCGGAGGCGACCGGATACGACCTATTGTCAGACCTACCCTATGAGCATTTCGACCGTTTGTATGAACTGCCTTCGGGTCATCGGTTTTTGAAGTACCGTTTTTACGTTGCCGGATAGTTCGTCCGCTCCCGGCGCGGCCAAGGCCCCTGTAACGAGGATTACGGGGATGTCCGCCTTGACGTTCATCAGTTCCTCTGCCAGTTTCGCGCCGGTCATGCGGGGCATGGTAAGATCGGCAACCACGGGTGCAATGTCTCCCCGATTCTGCTTGATGAAGTCGAGCGCTTCATTCGGTTCAGTGAAGGATGCCTCCGAGTACCCCGCCCTTTTCAGGATTGTCTCGAGGTATTCCTCCACCATTTTCTCATCATCTATTACCACCACGTATCTCATAGAAACCTCCTGATGTCCATAAATTGTCTAAGCACGTTGTGCGATCTTGACAACGTTTTCGTTGAGAGTACAGGCTGTATGCCGGTATCAGGACATTGTATAAGATAACCGCGGGCATGCGGGCTGGGGTAGTAACCGCCGATCGGAAAGTCGGGGAACTAAGACAAGACGGGCTCCGTGATAGTACCGGGTTATGTGGCTCTTTCATTGCGTTTTTGGAAAGAACGTATCAATGGTCGCTCTTACCTCCTCGAGCCACTGCTTCCTCTCCTTTTCGGTGCTGGTAATAACGATGCTGAACGTGCGGCGATAAAAAGCACTCACCCCGCATAGACTAAAAACGCAGTTGCGCCAGATGGTTTCAAGGGGATCTCCAAAGGTTTGTCGTTCTCTTTCCGCCCCGGTGTTCGAGGTGTTAAAGACTATCGCGGCTTTGGCTACGAGTAAGCCTTTCGGTATACCTTCACCGGAGTCCCCTTCCAAGAACTCGTAAGCAATCCCGGGACGAATTACTCGGTCAATCCAGCCTTTCAATACCGCAGGAGGCTGTCCCCACCAGTTGGGGTGAATGATTATGATGCCATGCGCCGACCGGACTTCTTCGCAGTGCTTCTTTACCGACTCCGACAACACCGCATCTTTCGGGATTTCCTTACCTAAGAGCAAAGGATCAAAGCCCTCTGCATACAGGTCGTGAAACGACACCTCGTACCCATTCCTCTCAAGCCGCTCGACGACGGTCCGGGCAATTGCATGGTTAAAGCTGTTTTTATTCGGATGGGCAAGAATTACTGATATTTTCACGGTTGCCTGTGTCTCTCCTGTTGTTCACATAAACGTCTGGATCAGCCGCGAACGTAAAGAATCGGCTGTATCCAGACGTTATACAATCTTTTCTCCGATTTCAAGATTAACGTGTATCCCAAATCCACTCGGCCCCTTCGGGACTCCTGATGAAGTGGGACAACAGGAAGACTACCGCAGATAGGGTTAGAGAACTACACCTGATCAAAGATCGTAATCATGATGCAGATAACACGAGTCAAAATATCACCTATTGTGACAAATCTTGGGGACTTCGAGGTAACAGAATAAACCCTTTTCTCTACGTTTCCTGCCTATCCCCGTACCTAATCCTCCTTTTCCTAAAGAGAAGGAGCGCTGTACCGAAGGATACCAGTACCATGCCGGTTGCCGCACTGACCGGATGCTCCAAAACAGCAACAACTATCGTAAGAACCCCACGAACTCCCGTACGCACAACCTCATGCCGGCGGACAACCTCAGCCACGGGTGGAGAATATCGGTAGTAGAGGGCAACGAAATATCGTCCTGAAGGCTGTGTCAGCAGATACTTGTCCCTGAACGCTCTGAGCACCACAACCTCACGAGCAAAAGGACTACCGTATGCGGCCTCAGCGATGAAACATCCGCCTCCTCCCCCACCTCCTGATGAAGGAGAAGGATCACCGGGATTTGATGATGGGGATGAGGGGTCCGGTGGCGGATTGGAAGCATCACCGCTCGTAGTGAAGGATGTAGGCGTTGATGCATTTGAAGCAAGAAGACGGTCATCCCGGTAGGTCACATACCACCGATAGGTCTGTCCGGGACTCAGGAGATTACCGGGTATCGTCAGGCTGGTCTTGTTGACCGCATCAAAGTCACTGCTCGAATACACCGTTCCCCCCACTCCATCCTCGACCACCCACGTACTCCCGTTGTGCTTATCACCATCCGCATCGGTAAAGGCAGAACCTGTAAGGGTAGGGGTAAGAGGTAAACCTGTCTGACCCTCTTTAGGTGACTGGTTGACCGGGGTCTGAGGCCTCGTGTTGATCCCCCCTGAAAGGGAGACCATCTTCGCTACACTGCCAGAGCTAATCTGCAAGCTGCCTGTCTCGCTTATCCCTTTACCGGATTGCGGGGTGTAGGTAACGGTGACCTGGGCAGAAGCATTGACATCGAGGGAAGCAATAGAGGCAGGGCTTACCGAGAAATGGGTATTGGTGCTGGTAAGGAACAGGTCGGTAAGAACCGTGGTACCGTTATTGGTAATGGTGAAGGTGAGGCCCTTTGAGGGCTGGTCGGGTAAAGTGAGAGTGCCGAAGTCGAGGCTTGAAGAAGAGAAGCCTAATGAAGGGCCGGGGAGGATAACGCCGTCAAAGACGCCTGCACCTCTGCCGAATTCGGTGGATCCAGCCGTCTCGCTGTAGGCTATCCTGAAGAACCCTCCTTCACCCCAGTCCGGGCCCCAACTGTTCTTGCAAATGAAGTATTGCCCTTCATCGTCATACCCTACGATAACGATGCCATGACCTCCGTAATTGGTGTACCCGCTTACATGGGTGTAGATGCCTGACTTGTACGAACCGAAATCATCGAAGACGATAAGAGAGGAATCAATGGCACCATAAGTGAAAAGGGCGTTTTTGAGCAGGTCTATATTCTGAGTTGTGGGTTGATTATTCGAAGCGTTACGCCAACCGCTGACACGGTACACCTCATTTTTCCAATTCGGGCATGCGTTACTGCACGCTACCTGATCGCCAACGTAAGGAAAACACGTTTCTAAAGGTATGCCAGAAACATGCAAGAATTCATAAAGGGTACCGCAGATTTTGGTCCCGCATGCCCCCGGTTCCCCGAAACACGACACGAGTGTTTGTTCGGAAAGGTCAAGATCAGTGTCAGGCGTGTTTGATACTTGGAGGATCCTGCTTTCCAGCGTACCGGTTGCCGAAAAATAGCCGCATGTCCCTGCCGGCGCTTGATTCCTCACCGGCGTCACGTAATTGTGCCCATTGATATCCCTCAGATCATAGCGGGAGGGAAGGGCAGAGACAGCAGGAGTCTCGGCAGACGTTCCAGCCTCCTCTGCCGGGGATAAAGGCGCTGACAGGATTGCCTTCTTCTCCTCGGGGGAGAGCTTCGATACCGATGTCTCCCCCGCCACCCACTTGGCCCCTTTTTCTTTTATGGCCCTATTGATGTCGTCTATTTCAGTAGCTTGAGAAAAGGCGGAAGAAGAAAGAAGAATCATGATGAACGCGGGAAGCAGTTGCATTAATGACCGGAGCCATAGGCACGGTAAATTCAACCCCATATCAGCCCCCTCCTTCTCGCTCCTCATTATCTATCCCCGTACCTGATCCTTCTCCCCCGGTAAACAAGCCATGCGCTACTAATACAGAGCAGAATGACACCGGTTGCCGCACTGACCGGATGCTCCAGGAGAGCAACAAGCAAACTGAGGATCCCGCGAACTCCCGTACGCACAACCTCATGCCGGCGGACAATCTCAGCCACGGGTGGAGAATATCGGTAGTAGAGGGCAACGAAATATCGTCCTGAAGGCCCTGTCAGCAGATACTTGTCCCTGAACGCTCTGAGCACCACAACCTCACGAGCAAAAGGACTGCCGTATGCGGCCTCAGCGATGAAACAACCACCACCTCCTCCACCTCCGGATGAAGGAGAGGGATCACCGGGATTGGACGATGGGGATGAGGGGTCCGATGGCTGATTGGGGATATCACTGCTCGTAGTGAAGGATGTAGGCGTTGATGCATTTGAAACAAGAAGACGGTCATCCCGGTAGGTCACATACCACCGATAGGTCTGTCCGGGACTCAGGAGATTACCTGGTACGGCCAGGCTGGTCTTATTGACCGCATCAAAGTCACTGCTCGAATACACTGTCCCTCCCACTCCATCCAGGACCACCCATTTACTCCCGCTGTGCTTATCACCATCCGCATCGGTAAAGGCAGAAGCAGTAAGGGTAGGGGTAAGGGATAAACCTGTCTGACCCTCTTTAGGTGACTGGTTAACAGGAGCCTGTGGTCTTGTATTCAACCCTCCTGAAAGAGAGACCGTCTTTGTGATGCTGCCCGAGCTCACCTGCAGATTACCCGTCTCGCTTATCCCTTTACCGGATTGTGGGGTGTAGGTAACGGTGACCTGTGTTGCACCATTGACATCAAGAGACGGGATACTTGCAGGGCTTACCGAGAAATGGGTATTGGTGCTGGTAAGGAACAGGTCGGTAAGAACCGTGGTACCGTTATTGGTAATGGTGAAGGTGAGATCCTTTGAGGGCTGGTCGGGTAAAGTGAGAGTGCCGAAGTCGAGGCTTGAAGAAGAGAAGCCTAATGAGGGGCCGGGGAGGATGACGCCGTCGTAGGCTACAGCCTGAAGCCCGAATTCTGTGGAAGTGGCCGTCTCGCTGTAGGCTATCCTGAAGAACCCGCCTTCACCCCAGTCCGGACCCCAACTGTTCTTGCAGATGAAGTACTGGCCCTCATCGTCATACCCTACTATAACGATGCCATGACTTCCGTAATTGGTGTAGCCGCTTACATGGGTGTATATGCCTGACTTGTATGAACCGAAGTCATCAAAAACCGTAAGGTTGGTGTTTATTGCCCCATAAGTGTAAAGGCCTTTCTTGAGAAGCTCGATGTTCTCTGTTTGAGCTATGTTGGTTACCACTGTCCGGGATCCGGTAATACGGTAAGCCCCACTCTTCCAGTTGGCACACGCGTTGTTGCAGGCAACTTGGTCACCTACATAGGGAAAACAGGCTTCCAAGGGAAGACCGGTGATAAGGAGGAAATCATCTAAGGTATGACAGAGACCGCTTCCGCAAGCACCCGGTTCGCTTAGACATGAGATCATAGTTTGTTCGGAAAGGTCCAGATCAATATCAGGCGTGTTTGATACTTGGAGGATCCTGCTTTCCAGCGCACCGGTTGCCGAAAAATAGCCACATGTCCCTGCCGGCGCTTGATTCCTCACCGGCGTCACGTAGTTATGCCCGTTGATATCCCTCAGATCATAGCGGGAAGGAAGGGCAGGGGCAGCGGGAGCCTCGGCAGAGGTTCCAGGTTCCTGTGCCGGCGATAAAGGCGCTGACAGGATTGCCTTCTTCTCCTCGGGGGAGAGCTTCGATACCGATGTCTCCCCCGCCACCCACTTGGCCCCTTTTTCTTTTATGGCCCGGTTGATGTCATCGATCTCAGTTGCTTGAGAAAAGGCGTAAGAAGAAAGAATAATCATGATGAACGCGGGAAGCAGTTTCATCAATGACCGGAGCCATAGGCACGGTGAACTCAACCCCATATCAGCCCCCTATCCATGATTGTGTTAATACAGAAACAAGACCTGAAACGCCTATATCCCCAAGAAAAGCGTGGGCATGGAAGCCAGAATTGTCAACCAGCGGGGCGGGGCATTTTCAGAAGGAATCGTGTCGGCCTACGGTCGGATCGACCAAAGAATGAGCTTCTTCAAACTTAAGTATGAAAAAATATTTGACATTTGTTTTAAGTATTCTACAATGTCATTACACCTGACATTCAGCGGTGTTTAGATTCTGCAAGAGAGCCACGCGCCTGGGATAGTACAGGAGCACGCCGGGTGTGGCCGATCAGCCCTGACAGTTTTCTCCTTATCCAAAAGTCGGTCCCTTTGAAACAGCGGCAATGGAGCCAGAGGAGCTTCGTATGCTTTCAATGGTGACTGGGACAACCTTCACAGGCCTGCCGTGTGGTACTCCTGTCCTCACCTGCTATGACTCTCTGTGCCCCGCCTGTTGGCGCGCAACATTCATTGGCCAACAGCTATGCTCAATGCTTTTTACCGATCCGTTTCCGGCACTTTGACAAATTTGTATATGGGGGTGTTCCATGGCTAAGAGAATTCTGATGTTCCTCATCCTGATGTTCTCTCTATTTACGGTTTATACTGACCTGCATGCTGCGACGTATTTTGTGGACCCCGAGTATGGAAGTGACGGGAACCAGGGGACAAGCACCGGCCAGGCATGGAAGACGATACCCGGTTCCTATCTCCCGGATAATTCCGGTTTTATCAACGGTTCAGGATGGCAGAGGCTGAATGCAGGCGATATCGTCTACATCAAGTCCGGGACAACAGTCACAAACAAGCTTCTGATAGATCAGACCTGGTACAATAACGGAACCTTGAGCAACCCCATC
>MVRP01000110.1 GCA_002067405.1 Syntrophorhabdaceae bacterium PtaU1.Bin034
GGCATTCGCAAGGTGGGTCTTTCCCTTATGGAAAGCTTTCCATAAGGGAAATTATGCAAAGCAATCGGTTATGCAAAGTGAGGGATACAAACAGGCAGTATAAGGCAATTTGCATCCCGTCGACTTTACATAAATAAATAACATCTATTTGCAGAGTCTCTGCAGCCAGGTTAAGAGATTCTTATCGTCTTGCCAGGTAGGCAGATTATCAGCTACGGCGGGCGAGTAAGCCTGTTCCAGCGCCAAGCGTTTCATGTGGGTGTCCGCCCGGGCGTAGATCTCGCTGGTGGTCACACTGGCATGGCCCAAGAAATCCCTGATGTAGACAAGATTCACATTTGCCTGTAACAGATGCATTGCCTTGGTATGGCGGAACACGTGAGGGGAGACTTTGCCGGACAGTACCGTGGGGTCCTGCCTTCTGGCCGCCTGTACGTACTTGTTGATGACGTAGGAGACCCCTGCCCGTGTCAACTTCTCATGACGGCTATTGAAGAAGACGGCATGATCCAATGTGTGAGTACCTGCCAATCGTTTTTCTTCCAGATAATCTTTTAACAACAAGGCCGTCTTGCTCATAAGCGGCACATGCCTTACCTTTCTGCCCTTCCCCTTAAGGGTGATAGTCGCGGGCTGCATTAAACGGACGTCACGTACTATAAGATCTGTAAGTTCCCCAACGCGTGCTCCAGAGTCATAGAGCACCGTGAGAAGCACCAAGTCCCGGCGCCCGGCAGAACTGTTATGGTCAGGCTGCTTCAAGATAGCCTCCAGCGCCTCTGCCGTGAGATAGGAGACGGCAGGCTTCCCCGTCTTCTTCGACGGGATAGCCAGTATCCGCTGATGCGTCATCAGCCTTTCGGGCAGCTCTGACTGTAGATAGCGGAAGAAGGCGTGGATAGCTGCCAGACGTTGGTTGCGAGTGGCGATGCCACATCGGCGGGTAATCTCGATCCAGGACATAAACCCTCGTACCAGGTCTTCATCAATATGGGCCAAAGTTAGACGCTCGGGAGAGAGCGCTTTTTCATGTTCACAGAAGATCAACAAGAGCTTGAAGGTATCCCGGTACGAAGCGATGGTGTGAGAACTCAGGTTCCTCTGGCCGGGCAGATAAACGCTCAGGTAATTTGTCAGGTGCTGAGCGAAGTCCGTGGTTTTCATCGGTCACCGCCTGGCAGAAGATACCCGAACTGTTTATCCATGGCCGCTACAATATCGGGATAGAGCTCTGCGGTAAGCCGCAGATAATGCTGGGTGCCCTTGAGCCCCACATGCCCGAGGTAAGCGGATAGGTATGGCAGGGCAACAGTGAGGTCAATGCCGTTTCGCACCCATCGCTTCAAACAGTGAACGGCAAACGTATGACGTAGATCATGAAGGCGCGGTCCATTACCTCTGCCGCCGTGAGAAATCCCGGCCTCCCATATAAATCTTCGGAAGTACCCATAGACCGTTCTCTCGGGATATCGACCACCATAGGGAGAGGGAAAGAAAGGATGCTCAGGCTGTCCTACGGGGTGCATCACCTTCATGTAGATACGGCATCTTTCGGTGAGCGGGCGGCTCATGGGGACCATCCTGTCCTTGTGGAATTTGGCGTTTCTGACGGTCAGTATCCCCTTTTCAGCGTCGACATCGCCTACGTTGAGATGAAGTGCTTCAGATACGCGAAGCCCGCATCCGTAGAGCATTCTGTAGGGCAGGGGGAAGATAAGATGGCGATGCGGGCTATTCCTTAAGGGTAGACATCGATCCACACGGGCAAGGAACCGGGCAAGTTCGGCTCGGGAGAACAGATAGGGCTGATAAGCGTCCGACCGACGTATGCCGAGATGGTCCGGATAGATGTAAGCATCATACCCCGACCTCGCCATGTACTTCGCGAGCATACGGATGAGCCTGATCCTGCGGGCATGCGCATCGTCAGACTCGTATGGCTTCTTTTCGGCCCATCTCATGGCAAGCCCTCTCGACAGGCATGGCTCGTGGTGGCCTATCTCGACACAGAACCGATCGAACCGTATTAAACAGACTGCCTCTTTCTTGCGATGGTATCCTAACGCCTCCCTTTCACGCACGAACCCTTCTATTGCATCGGCAAGGATGCTCAAATAGACATTAGTCATGACAGAAGACCTCGTCGGGATCGAGGGCACATTGCCTTAAGGCTCTCAAAGTCGATCTTGAGATACACGCCGGTGGACACGGTGCTCATATGTCCCAGCACCTCAGATATCACTGGTAGCGGCGTTCCCTGCTCGAGAAGAACGCTCGCTAGGGTGTGCCTTAGGGAGTGCATTCCCATGAGGTGCCCGTTCGTAAGCGTATGCCGGCACGGCGGGTGTATCCGGCAATGATGTGATGGAGGTTGGCGCATGCCCCGAAGGCCTCAAAAGGGGCACTGTGACGGACAAAGAGATGGGGCGAGCTCGTCTTGGGCCGGCCGTTCTTGAGGTAGTCGATGATGGCCCAGCCGATATCGTCAAGGATTGGGTAATGTGCCCTCTGCTTTGTTTTGTGCTGCACCATCTCTATATTCCTGGTCGTCCAGTTCAAATTGCTCAATCTGATTTCCTTGATATCCTGTGCCCTCATGCCGAGCCGTGTCACGATCAGAAGAATCGCGTAATCCCTTTTGCCGTTGGGATTGCCCCTATCCACCGACGCAAGAACGCGTCTCACATCCTCATGGCTCCAGGTGCTCGGGATCTTAGGGTAATGTGGCTGTCTCAGCCTTGGCACGTCACCAGACAGGTCTCTCTCGTGATAGCCTGCAAGGTGCAAAAATGTCAGGAACGACCTGAGCGTCGTAAGGATGGCCGAAATGGACTTCCTGTGATAGCCGGCAACGGTCCTTATGTAATCAGACACCTGCCGGCCGGTCAGCGACGACAGAGACGTTATGCCGTGATCGTCCAGGTAGTCGATGAACAGCTCCGTCCGGTAAATCCGGGCACGCATTCCCTGATATGAGTAATTTCGACGCCCGCATTCTTCGTAATAAGACTTCAATACCTCGGCGAATTGGGGCGTCTTTTGGTAAGGAATTTTGGTAGTTCTCCGCCGAAGAATAGCACCATGGAGCTGGTAGTCTCCCAGGACCCGGATAAACCGAGCTTCATTCCTGAAGGACCGGTGCAAAGAAACTGTGTAGTTGTCGAGATTAAACGCGTAGCTCGACTGCAAGAATCTGTTACCTAAACTCTCTGAATATACCTTCTCCCCCGCGCTGTCCGCAAAGTCGATCAACCGCCGGTAAAATCTTCGGTAACCGGTGCGCGTCCCTTCTGAATAATGCAGTCTTTCGAGCTCTTTCAGTACGTCTGATACAAGGTCCCTGATAGATCTTTCTGGCTTCATAAATGCCCTCCTTCAATATGGTCGATGCAGAAGCATCGCTCTCATCGTGAAGTATTATGGAAAGACTTTCCATAATAAGGGCAGTCATTCTAGTGAGTTTCGTTCTCAACTTTGCATAACCGATTGCTTTGCATAATTTCCCACGCCCACCGGTCCGCAGATAATGACATTCTCATGTCTATCCGTAAACCCGAGGCTGAACAGGTCTTTCACCTTCTCCCTGTCGACGGTGATCGGCACCTCCCAATCGAACCGCTCGAAGGTCTGCTCCTGATCCAGAAGGGCGCTTCTCATCTTTCTGATTATCCTTCCCTGCTGACGCCGTTCGATCTCATCATTCAGGATCAGTTCGAGGAACTCCCCGTACGAGAGCTTCTGCGCCCTGGCGTATGATCCCCTTTCTGACAGGGTCATAAGGATGCCCCCGAGTTTCAATTTTTTCAGCGTCTGTTTCAGTTCAGTGGTAATCTCCATCTCATTCCTCCTTCTTCACGAAGTAGGTCGCCGATCGCGCAAAGCGCGAAGGCAACGGTTCCTCTCTTCTGTTTCTTCTCCAATAAGGCCTTTCCGTATGATCTCCTCCACCCGGCGCACATCGACGAGGTCGAAGGCAAGGGAGCGCTCGCAGGCCCTCTCCACTCGCTCTTTGCCGTACCGGTCCGGCAGTTTGACAAGCTTTTGCGCCTGCCTCAGTTTCGTCCAGGGGAAGGTGCCCGAAAGGAGGAGTTCAGCGAAGTGCCTGGCTGAAGGGCCGATCTCTCCGGCCTTGTCGACATAGTAGGTACAGTTCCTCATTGCATAAGGCGTCTTCTCCTTCGGATAGTCGGCAAAATCGGTTGAACGCTTCCCCTGAGGGATGGCAGGGTGGGTCTTGATAAGGCTGCCCTTGTAGTAGATACGAAGAAGCCGGCTGTCTTTCCGTACCGACACTTCCTTGCCGATGTACTGCGTCGGCACAGAGTAGAGACTGTTCCCGAAGCGGATGTGATGGTCGGGGTGGACCTTGACCGATCCCCAGCGGGGGACGTCGAAGCGTTCTTCTGTAAGGGGAAGAAGGCAGGGCTTCTCTTCTTCATTGAAGACAATGAGCGACCTCCTTCTTGTAGTCCCGTGGATTCTCATCCCTGCAATATTTCGACACCACCGGATGGCTTCCTCCTGGACGTGGGTCAGATTCCTGAAGGTCTCCCCGGCAAAAAAGTTCTTCCTCACGTAGGGGACCTGTCGTTCGACCTTCGGTTTTCCCGTCGGATCGTTCGACCGGGCAGGGTCAATGATGAAGCCTCTGAACTCTGAGTACTCCAGGAAGGTCCTGTTGAAGATGGGGGCATACCGGTCGGATTTGACGACCGCCGCCTTCAGGTTGTCGATAACCACCTTTTTCGTAATGCCGCCGAAGAAGGCCCAGGCATCCTCGATGCCGGCAATCAACGACGGAAGATCCCGGGTGAAGGTGACGTGAACATACTGATGCCTGCTCGAACAGAGCGTGACGACAAGACCGTAGACAAAGCGTTTCCTCTCCGTCACCGGGTCGTAGAGGAGCCCCAATCTTCCAAAGTCCACCTCCGCCACCTCCCCCGGCTCCGTATCCGCCATGCGCAGCGTCGTCTTCGACGGTATGCCGATGTGGATCATCACGAACCGATAGAGACTCTGATAGCCCACCTCGGCGCCCATTCTCGAAAGCATGATATGGATTTTCGTCAGCGTGAGATGGTCGTTCTCTATCCACGATACAATAGCTCCGAGGATCCGGCCAGATGATCGGCCGGGACCGGGAAGGTGGGACTGGACCTCTTTTACCACTTCCCGGGCAATTGCATCAAGATCGCATAACGCATCTTTACCAAACCCCTTTTTGTAGGCGAGACGAAGGTACTTCCGGAGGGTGTTGCGATCCATGCCCGTCGCCCTCGTAATCGCCCTGATCGAATAACCGTTCTGAACCCTTCTCAAGATATCGATAATATCAACCACCGCATACTCCTTTCGTGCCATACCGCCTCCCGTGCGCAAAAAGTTAACGGGAAGTAGTATGTCCCTATTTCGATGCCGTACGGGTGGGTGAATTAACCTGAAAAAGTGGGTGAGTGATCTTGTAAAACTCACCCCTTAGGTGGGTGACAGATCTAGAAAAATCACAAGCCATGTGACTGCATCGATACAGTTTTCGATGCTGACGGCGGGCTTAGGGGGAACTACCTTTTCACGGTCGGTTGGTCCGGAGTTATTTTTGGGGTGGTCGTGTGCGGTGACTCCTCCCGGGCTTTCATCCAGGCTGCGTAACTGCCGTCTAAGCGTATCGATGCCGTTTATGCGAACACCTTCCGGCCTTTGGACGAGAGGTAAAGAAACCTTTGAAATCGGCCTTTCTCAGTCCTAAAATGACCCGGCAAGCGAGAGAGGCGAGAAGGGTTCGCGCACGCCGCGTCGACGCCCAAGGGAATCAAAAGCTCCCGATAGAGTCGGTCCCGGATCTGTGTGTTCCACCCCTCGAGGGTCGAAACTTCCGCGAGGGCGCGAACGTCGAGCCATGCATGAACGCTCTTCCCGCCTGAATCAATCAGCGCGCAGATCGGCAGATCGATAGCCGCCCAAAACGCAAGCTGATCTTCAACGGGAAGGTTGTCAAATTCTACGACAGCGAACAAGAAGGACGTAACATTGTTGTCACCCCGATAGGTCTCGCCCTCGCCACTCTTCTTTGGCGCCCGCTGCCGGGAAAGAGGATTCGGGATAATGTGTGGCCCCGGGGTTATTCCATTGCCAAAGTCCTTAAGCCACTGCGAAACCCGCTTGATGCTGCCCTCGCCGTCGTACGTGTTTCCAGCGAATATTAGATCATCGGTGTTGTAGAAGGTCACCAAGGCAGCATCGTGATCCGGCGCTTGGTTCAACCGAATAGGGGACGCTTCCCAAATGTCGGCTTCAGTGACACCTCGACCCTGCTCGATCAGCTTGTCGCGGATTTTCGGCCCATCATCGATAGCGGGTTTCGGCTTCGGAGGCGTCTGTATCGTCGCGTCGTTCGCATAGTCCTGTATAGCACGGTTCACTGTCTCCAAGATCTCCTTATCGGATACATGACGCCTGCCCGCAGGGGTTGCCTTCTTCAGATCATCGAAGATTTGCTGTGGGTCAAGACCAGCAATGACACCAAGGGTAGCTTTTCCGAGCAAAGCGCCATGACAGCCATTGCCGCATCCCGCCGGGGGGATGTAATATTCCTGATACTTGGATAAGATTCTTTCATTCACCGGCCTGCTTCTTGTTGTCCGTTGCCGTTGTCCCGTAACTCCAACATTCTCGCACTGAGGAGAGGCAGGCAATCAGAACCCCCTCAGGAGCTGTTGATGACAGATAAAACAGCTATGACATGAGTCACACATGCAAGAATAGTGTGTCCGAAGTTGGTAATTTTTTTTACTCATTACGTCCTTCTTCTGCCTCTGCTCTTCTCTCAAGGTAGCGCTCGAAGGAAGACAGGCCGAGTATGATTCGCTTTTTGTCCTTCTCGCTGAATCGGTCGGGGTGTATTAAGGCTTCTTTCGCTGCGCGAAGAATTACGAGGCGTCCATGGTTAGAGGTTTTGTTGTCAATGCCACGATAGACACTAAGATGAGCCGCAGAGGCAGCCGTCTCTATATCGAGGTTCCCCTGATACTTAAGGAAACACGTCTCAAGAATCTCTAAGGCGTCAAGGACAGTAAAAAGCAAAGATATATCTTGTCTCTCCTCGGCCTCAGAAATCAGTGGACCCAGGACGTCTTCAATCGCATCGAGCGTTTCTTGAGCGTAACCTGTACCCAATTCGCTGTAGTCAGGTAAAGGCTTCTGTAGATTGATAATCTCATCGAGAGGCCTGGAATAAAACTCATCGGTGATCTTCTTTGCATCAGCAGCAATGCTTCTTACTCGGGAGGCAAATAACTCAGCGAATTCTTTACAGTGCTTTGTTATAGCCTCCTTGAATTCTTTCTCGGTATACCATTTACGCAACACCGAATAAGAAATCTTTGCTTGTGCTGCCTTTTCCTTCTTGGTACCGGAAGTGAGAGCAAAAAGGGTCATCATGTACTTCGTTGAAGAGAATCCTATACGATCTCCCTTGGCGGTACCGGCCCGCTGAGGTTCTTTGTAAGCCCGAGCCTTGTCTTCGAAGAACTGTAACAGAAGCTTCTTTCGTTTTTTATCGACCATGGTCACATCATATAAAAGAGTGTTTATTATGTCAAGACATTTCTTTTTCTCTTGCTGAACAAGCAAATTCTCTATTGTGACTGTTCGACATTGTCCGAAAATTACCTTTAAAAAATGTGGCGCGCGGGTAGGAAGGAGTCTGATTTTTTCGGGAGGGTCCCCACCGACCCCCCCAGGCCCCCTTTTTGACTCAGTGTGGATCGTGAGGATTTCGATAGCCTTCTCTGCTTAGCCTCTCCATTTCTTCCGGAGTGACAAACCACTTCCGGCCGATCTTTACGCCCTTGACCTTTCCGAGGAGACACGACGTGCGGAGCGTCCTTATGTTCTGGCTGTATGATTCGGCTGCCGACTCGATTGTGAGCAACTTCTTTCTTTTTTCTTCACCTTTCATTGTCTGCTTCCTCCCCTTGAAGACTTTTTTCGATCTGTTTTGAGAAGTCCAATAAAATTTTTCTGGTCCTTTTGTCACCCTCAAAAGAAGCATAATCCGTGATCACTCTCTTTATTTCCCTGGCAGCCGATGATGAAAGCTCGATCACAACCTTACCGTTCCTTGCCATTCTCTTACCCTCCTTTTCTGTTTTTGATATGGTGCCCTGCTTCCTTCCCCTTGCTTCTGTCAATCACCGGTCGGTGCTTGACGCTTTCCGTCTCATGCAGCCCTCCGGAGAATGTTCTTGACCGTTTGAGGATGCCAGGTCCGGCCGGCAGATTCATAACCCCTCTTATCGAGATCCTGGCAGATCGCCCGAAAGGAATAGCCTTTAGCTCGGAGTTCCTTGATAAGCAAGATGGCCTTCTGCTCTTTCGCGTTGGCAAGGAGCGTCTTTCCATCCTGGGCGAGCCTCCAGCCATAAGGCACTTGGCCGGCGCGCTCGTTCTTGACGATCTTAAGATGCAAGGCGTCACGGGTCCGCTCGCTTATAGTGTCCCGTTCCCACTGGTTCATGCTGGCCATGATGTTCAGGAAGAACTTTCCCATGGCCGTTTTGGTATCGATTCGTTCGGTGATGCTGTGAAAGGTGATATTCTTCTTCTCTATGAGTTCCATAAGGCTAAGGGTATCCTTCACCCTTCTGGACAGCCTATCGAGCTTGTAGACGACAACAGCGGCAACAGAGCGGGTCTTTATCGCTTCTATAAGAACCTGTATGCCGTCCCGGTTCAAGTCCTTGCCGGACTTCCCGGCGTCCTCGATGACATCAACAAGTTTCAGATCGTTCAGGCCGCAGTATGCTTCGATCTTTGCCCGCTGATTCTCCAGGCTGATCCCCTCGCGGGCTTGTTCATCCGTGCTCACCCTGATATAACCAATGGCTTTCATCGTATGCTCCATTCTTTAAGTTCATTAATGTTAAGTTATGCTAGGCCAAAACGATTGTCAACAAAAATGAACTTAAATAATCATTGACAAACATTAAGGAACATACTACCATCTGGTATGATTAAACAATCCAATGGAATTGGACAGGCGTTGATTCCGCTACCCGAGGTCAGAAAACTACTTAATATCTCCCGAGTTACGATGTGGAAATGGGTAAAAGAGGGTAAGATATCAGTGGTCCGGCTCTCCGAAAGAAAGATCTATGTTGAGAAAAGCGAACTAGAACGTTTCATAAACGAGGGCAAGAAGCATTCTGAGTAATAGAGAGCCCAGGGTTGACGGAATCGGACTGATTAAGAGACTCGAAGCGGAATCCCAGAGGTAATTAGCCAGCTTTCGATGCAGTTAAGGAGGGTTAAATATGAGACACAAAAAGATCGATGACACCGTTCTACTTCGCCTGTATCAAGATGAAGGCAAGAGCCAGAAGGAAATAGCGGGATACTTTGGCTGTACTCCCCCGCCTGTCTGTCGGCGCCTCAAAAAGCTTTTACCAAAACGGACACCTGAGGCCTTTGAGAAACTTACCGATAAGGAAAAGCAATTCTGTGTGGCAATGACTGAGGGGAAAAATCAGACTGACGCCGCTCTTGAAGCTTATGATACAGAGTCAAGGAAATCGGCCAAGGTGATTGGTAGTAATCTCATGACGAAACCAGAAATACAGTTGGCGATAAGTGAGCTCATGGAAATCAATGGTCTGACTCGCAACTACAGAATCAAGAAGCTCAAGAAACACGTAGATAACAAAGATGCCAATGTGTCATTAAGAGCTCTCGATATGAGTTTTAAGCTCGATAATAGCTATCCACCTCAAAAATATGTCAACTTTAACCTCGATGCCGAACTGGACCCCGTTGATTTCAAGACTCTTTTAGGTCAATTCAGTCCTCATAGTGAGAAGCAGCTAACCGACGAGCCAGCGGAGCAATCGGATTCTAATTTTCCAGCACTCCAAAAGAGATTTCCATGGAAAAAGTAAGCTAAAGCGGCGATCAATCAGCGATAAGCCTGTCTTCGTATGCCTCAAAATTCCATAACAAAGTTCGTTGACTTCCGCGCTCTCTCCCCTCTATCCAAAATATGTCCACGGCCCTGTCGATCTCCCTCCTCTCGATGTAATCCTCAAAAATGCGCAGAATCTATAAAAGCGGTAACAATCCCTGCATAAGGTACATTTAAAGGTTTCACATTGACCGCTTCACTCGATATACGGGATAATGCAGCATGCTATTTCTCTACCTCGATGAAAGCGGCGACCTGGGATTTGATTTCGTCAGCAAGAAGCCTTCAAAGTACTTCGTGGTTACCGTCCTCGCCGTGCACGGGCATGACGACAACCGGCAGATCATCAACGGAGTGAAAAAGACTATCCGGAGAAAACTGAATCCTTCTGGCAAGCAGCATAGGATCGTTCAGGAGCTGAAGGGCACGGGAACCACTCCGCAGATAAAGCAGTACTTCTATGACCAAGTGCGGGATATCGATTTCAAGATTTACAGCATCATCCTTAACAAAAAGAGGGTCTTCGGGTATCTGGCGAACAATAAGGCCCGTGTGTACAACTTCGTCTCTCGACTCCTGCTCGAAAAGATTCCCCTCGAACAGGCTACCACGAAGGTCGACCTGATCATCGACCGCTCGAAGGGTAAGCCGGAAATCCTTAATTTCAACAAGTATATCCAGAGCCAACTGGAAGCTAGGATCCAGCCAACCATTCCTTTTGATATTAATCACCTGGATTCCTGCAACAACTGCGGCCTACAGGCGGTGGATATGTTCAGTTACGGTGTATTCCAGGGGTACGAAAGAAGAAAGTGGGAATGGTTCAATATCTTTAAGGAAAAGGTCGCTTTTTATACCGTCTATTTGCCCTGATAAAAAAATTGAGCGTGCCCCGTGGGTTTCTGGTGTTACGACTCTTGCCAACCGATGGATGGGAACATCGTAACAACCCACGACGGACTTATCGCCCAACAGATTAAGTATAGCATTCATGGAGATGAAGTCAAGAGGCAATTGAGTATATGGTTGTTCAATGATTTCACCTTTTTAGTCGACATGTCCTTAGGGATTTGAACCCACAGACGGACCTCCGACAGCTTCATGTTGGTGTTTTTCTTCAGGCCGGGTCTTTATCCCCTTCCCATTCGTGCCATGACTTTTATGGGGGAAGAACGACAGATCTATTTCTTGATTTCTTGAGGGATTGTTTACTCGTTATTGATATTACCCGAGACAAGGTCCTGCATTGTGCGAGTTAGGGGCCAGCCGGTTAATTTCTTCACTGTAGCAAAATTGTAGCAGAAGGCATCCAAACGGACCTTAACGGATAGAAAATATCGTAAAGGATGGAATGATGTTTTACCTTGAAATTTCAGCCGAATACGAGAATAACCAGACCAGAGCACAGGTTATGAAAATGTATCTTTTAGCATTTTGAGTCCGGCGCGTCTGCCAGTTCCACCACTTCGGCGTTCCTTATTTTATGAGGTTTTCTGCCGTCTGTCAACTTTTCACCCATTGACTCCATTGACTTCAATAAACCTGCGATGACCTATAAGTGCTATAGCGCCAAAGTGGAATTTGACGAGACACTATGATTCCACAGCGAGGTGACGGGATATGCGATGTGGTCGCATTCCAGGACAAAACAGTGCCCATATCGACTTCTTTGAAGAAACCATTGAGGAACTGAACTAAGGAGATAGCTGTACGGCTTGTCCCTTTCGAGGAGGCCGCTGAGTTACTTGACAACGGGAGTCAATCGAGTCCGTCATCGCCGAAATTGGGAATCTCGGGAGAAGGCTGCATGAAGTGAGGCTATCGGGGGCTATTTTGTGGGTAACTCACAATTCGTAACCTTTTTCGCGTGCAACCTTCTCTCCCCGTTCCACCGCATATCCCACTCCTTGCGGCGTGATGCCGACAAAGCCAGCAACCACGGCGGCAGAAAACCCTGCCTCACGAACCGCCCAGAAACAAAAAAGACTTCGTGCTTCTACCAAATGTGACCTGCGGTTCTTACGAACGAGAGCGTCAAGACCAATGTGGTATATTTCATCAATACGCATAGCCAGAGCATCAAGAGTCATTCCTGCATGTGCCGCCTTTGAGGAGAGGCGTTCGTTCGCGGCAGAGAGGATCTTTTGAACGAAATCGCTGTCTCCCAGTATTCGTTCGTCGCCCTTCAGACGCCCCGTTTGGGAAAAAGCTTTTACTTCCCTCCACGATCCATAGCTTCTTATCAGCCCACCACCGGTGAGGTCGGCCCTCTTTCCCTTATCAACTCGACTATTCATAAAGGAGAGATAGCCATCTCTTCCGCTTCTCAATGTGCGACCGAAATGCAGGAGTATATAGTCGACCTCCTGCCAGGAATGCACATCTCTGCCCATGAGGGCGGCGTGACCGGAATACGGATAAGCGACCAGATCACCAAGTTCCTTGACTATGCCTGCCCTCAATGGGTTCAGGTGAATGTAACAGACAAGTTCCGTCAGATAGTTTTCCTCTTGGCAGAGAATAGATTTGTAGCGATTTTGGAATAACTGGCCGTGGCGTTTGTGTCTTTTGTTGAAACTCACTGCGTGGCCTGTCAGGAGACGAGCCATTACTGTGTGAAGCGCCGTTTTCCCGGTTTTAAGGAGCAGGTGCGCGTGGTTGCCGAGGAGACACCATGCATAACACGGTGTTCCAGTATCAACAAAGACCTTTCCCATTCGTGAAACGAAGCTCTCTTTGTCCTGATCATCCCGGAAAATCATCCTCCTCTCTATACCACGGATTATAATGTGATGAAGGACGTCCGGAGCGTCAAGGCGGGCGTGACGTGGCATGTCAAATAGTATCGGAACCGAAGAGCTACGTCAAGACTATTTACTTATTTACGGTCGTCCCCTCTTTTTC
>MVRP01000111.1 GCA_002067405.1 Syntrophorhabdaceae bacterium PtaU1.Bin034
TGCGCCTGATCCCGCGGCGTACTTCCTCTCTGCTGGGGTTCGGGTTCTTGTCGAGGATCGACTTCGCGGTCAGGATCATGCCCGGAGTACAGAAGCCGCACTGGGCCGCGCCCGCTTCGACAAAGGCCCGCTGAATGGCGTCCGGCCTCTCCCTGGTGCCCACCCCTTCGATAGTCAGCACCGTGCAGCCCTCGGCCTTTCGCACCGGAAGCCGGCACGAATTCACCGGCTTCCCGTCGATAAGGACGGTACAGCAGCCGCACAGCCCTTCGTTACACCCTTCTTTGGTACCGGTAAGCCTGAAGTCCTCCCGGATCACTTTCAGGAGCGGTTTCTCGGGATCAACCAGGATCTTCACCGGGCGATCGTTGAGAGTAAATTTTATCTCACTGATTGTCATGGTTCTGCCTCCTTGCCAAGACTGCCTCAGCCTCATTTCGGACATTGTCTGTCATCATGCGCCCGCGCTCACGGGCATTACCCGCCACACCCCGTTTCGTCCAGGCTATAGAGCTCCGGCCGCCTGTCGTTGAAATAGGTGACGATTTTTCTCCATTTCTCCTGTTTTCCCAAATCGATATCCACGGTCACGAAGCCTTCCTCCTTGCGCATGCAGGCGCATACCTTTCCCGTACAGTCGATGATCCTGCTGCTTCCGTAATACGCACCTCCCGTCTGGTCACTGGCTATCACGCAGACCTGGTTCTCGACGGCCCGTGCGGGCAGAAGCGTGTCCCACACGTCCCCTGCCATGTCCGGCCACGCGGCGGAGATGAGGACCATGTCCGCGCCCTTAAGGGCAAGAGTTCTGAACACCTCCGGGAAGTTGAGGTCATAGCATATGCTCAAGCCCACACGGAAGTCCCCCGCATGAAACACGGGAAGGCGATCCCCCTGGGTGACGAAATCCTCTTCCCGCGTGTCTTTCATATGAAAAAGGTGAGTCTTATGGTAAGTGTAGATTTCTCCGGAAGGCGAGAAAAAAAGCAGCGCATTCACGAGTCTCCCCTCCGCTGTCCTGAGAAAGGAGCCGCAGCCGATGGAGATACCTTTTTGTGCGAGCGCCCTGAGGTCTTCGATCCATGCGGAGGCGAGGGTATCGGCCATGGTGAGGGCCAGGGCCGACAGCTCTCTGGCGCTTCTGCCCGGGTCAAGGATGAAATAGCCGAGATTTATGCCTTCCGGGAAGAGGATGAGCTGTACGCCCTTCCCTATCGCATCCTCCACCATCCGGAGCACTTTTCGCTGGTTATCTTCCTTCCTGAAATACTCCGCTGCAATTTGAGCTATTGCTGCCTTTACCACCATGATGCCCATTCCCCCGCTTTTACCTATCGCGCCCCTCTATTGTTCGTCGGATCCCTTCTGATCGAAGGAGTGCTCTACTTTACTCAGATGGTCCAGGAGGTGCCTGCCCGCCTCCTCGGGGTTCCGCGCCTTGAGACTTTCCAGGATTTTCCTGTAATCGTCTATGAATGGCGAGATCTTCCCCTGCTTTCCCAGGGCCAGGAAGGCTATTCTCTTCACGTGGTCGTTGAAGCCCCTTATGACGCTGGCCATCAGCTCATTGCCGCACCTGTCCACGAACATGTGGTGGAACTGCATGGAGTACTCCACATAGGCCGTGACATCGTTCTTCTTGTAGCTCTTTTCGAGCTTTTCCAGGAGATCCTCTCCTACCTTGGCATCGCCCGCCGTGAACTGCGCCGCCGTCCTCTTTATTGCCGCGACCTCGAGGAGCTGCCGTAATTCGGCCAGTTGTTCCACCATCTTCTGGTCCACGTCGCCCACGAAGGCGCCCTTGAAGGGCACGTTCACGACAAACCCCTCCTGGATGAGGCGGTTCATGGCCTCCCTTACGGGGGTCGTGCTGATGCCCAGTTCTTCGGTTATGTCCGGCAGGTTCAGTTTTTCCCCCGGCGCGAACTTGAGTGTGATAATCGCATCCTTCAAAATCTCGTAGGCGTTCTCGCTCAGGAACCTGAAATCCTCGATCTTTTTCAGTCCGTTAAGTTTGTGTGCCTCTTTCTTGGGTCTGCCCATGGCGCGCCTCCTCTACCCTCTCGCTCCTTCTTTTTCAGCAGGCTCTGTCCCGTCCCGGAACGAGATGGCCTTTTGAGGGCAGATGCAGGTACACACGCCGCACCCCCTGCATTCCCCGACTGTCAGCCTGTCGCCGTCGATTTTGAGGACGTTGTAGAAACACGCGTCGATACAGCGGCCGCAGAGCACGCAAAGCTCGTCGTCGACCTCGGCCCTTTCCTTCCGGAACCTTTCCATCTCGGCGTACCGCAGGGCCTTTTCCGCCGCAACCCCGATGACCTCGCGCGCCGTCTTGTACCCCAGGCTGTCCAGAAGGTCGTTCGCTTCCCTGACCGTCTTGCCGAGCCATCCGTACCCCTCGGCCATGGTCGCGGAGCACGTCTGGACCACGGTCGCACCAGCCATCATATATTCCACCACGTCCCTGCCGTCATAGACGCCGTTGGACCCGGTCATGGGCATGCCGAGATTCCGGTAGATCTCGTATATCCATCTCAGGGTGAGGGGTTTCATCCAGGGACCGCCCACCCCTGCCGCGCCGTAAATATGGGGCGCAGCCTTCTCCACATCGACGAGAAAACCCACAAAGCGGTTCATGATGGTCACCGCCGCCGCCCCGGCGTCCTTCACGCCCCTCGCCATATCGACCAGGTCCACTACCTGTGGGGTAAGTTTTACGATCAGAGGAATCGAGATGTTCGACGTTATCACCTTCACGATCTCGGTCGCGAGCTTTTTGTCCTGGCCCACGACCATGCCGGTCTTCGTTTCTTCCATCTGGGACGGATGGGGACATCCGAGGTTTATCTCGAGCATTCTGACCCCTGTCTCTTCCGTCATTTTCGCGAGCTTGACCCAGCCTTCGACATAGGTCGACGCGATGCTCCCGATAATGACGCACCCTTCTTTGTCGCCTGTCTGCCGCGCCTTTTCTATCTCCTTGAGCCATACCTCCGGCTTGTCTTCGTGTAATCCTGTCCTGCCGTACAAGGTGAAGAGACGGGGGACAGTGCCCCGGCATACCTTGTGCTCTTCATCGAAGAACCTCCATCTCGTCTGAAAGCTCAGCTTCCGCATCGCCTCCGAATCGGTCACGGTCTTGACGACCAGCCCTCCTGCGCCGTTTTCGATCACCCTTCGCATGTTCGCCAGACTCGCGGTCGGTTCCGCCGAAGCCGCGATCACGGGGTTCTTGAAATCCACACCGAGAAAATTCACCTTCAAATCAGCCATAGCACTTACTCTCTCCTCCCGTTTTCATATATAAGCCAGCATTTCGATCCGGTACCTGCACCACAGCGAATCCCCATTCGCCGGGTTGAACAACTCCACGTCAAACCCGTTCCCGGAAAGCACCGTGCCCCCGAGAACCGGTACGGTACCCGAAAATATCACCGTGTTTTCCAGATTCCCGTCCCTTATCCTGCCCCTGACAAAGGAGAGCAGGTCCTCCACCGTGATGAAGGCGGAAAGTGTATCCTCCTGGTAGAGCGTCCTCTGCCCGTTCCGCTCGACCCAGCTCCTCAGCACGAGCCCATTCCATATATCTTTCAGCTCTTCGTACGGCCATACGACAGGGGACATCACGTTGGGACAGAGCTGCTTCGCCTTGACAATGCTCGTCGCTTCCAGGGCCCTGTCCGTGTGGTCGCTCCCCACACCGACGTACATCCTGCCTCCTTCTATAAGCAGCACGAACTCGGCTTCGCCGGAATTGTCCTCCTCGACGACCTCGAGGGTGCCGCCCGTTTCGATCAGGTAGGACGCCACCGGGTACAGCGTGGGTATCTCCGCCGGTGCGGGAACCCCTTTCTCTTTCAGTTCCTCGATATGCTTTCGGACCCCTTCCTGATCCCTCGCGGTATACCCTGCGTTGACCATCCGTCTTACCGGAAAGGCGATATCCCTGAACTCGCCGTTGCTCTTTACCTTCAGATTCAAAACCTTCATAGTCCCTCCATGCGGTCCCCCGAGGCTGCGGGCCGCTCCCGGTCCCGTCGTCACGGCTTCTCGTAATTCCTGATCTCGAAGGTCATCATGCCATGCTCGGAGTAGTAGGGGCCGTGCACCATGCCGGGGTGGCGGTAGCCATAATATCCTTTTTCAAAGGTGATATTGCTGCTCGTATCGACAAACGATCCTTCCACTACGAGGATCTCCTCATGAAAGTCGTGCGTGAGAATCTCTTGGGTCCGCGCGCCGGGCTCGTACTTGAGAAACCTCGTGACGCTTCCCGTGTCGGGGTCTACATTGAGAACCTTTTCAAATACCCCCGGTGAACCGGCTACCGGCGTCCATTCGATCGATCCTGTTTCGTGAATCTCCTGTTCTTTTTTTGCCATACGGGTACTCCTCCTCATCGAGAGTGACACAGTCCTTTTCTGTGGCTTACGCAACGGCTTTCGCTTCTTGCCCCATTTTGTATCCCGCCTCCAGTGCCGCAAGGTTCACACCCAGCACCTGCGGGGCAAATTTCTTCCTGAGGACGTTCAACAGCGATTCCTTGCCCAGTATCCTGGAGAGCGAGGCTATGGCCCCCAGGGCCACGATATTCGCCGCCGCAGCCATACCCAGCTTTCTCGCCTCTTCCGTGAGGGGCAGAAGAAACACTTTTGACTGGGCGTGCCGGATATCCGTCACGAACGCGGAATCAGCGATTATTATGCCGTCCTTCCTGGTCCGGGGAATATAGTCATCGGCAACGGGCTGCGACATGGCCAGAAGGATGTCAGGCTCCGTGACCCTGATCTCGTTGATCTCGTCTTGGCTCACCAGTACCTCGGCCCTGCTCATTCCGCCTCTCATGGATATTCCATAGGCCTCGGTTTCCAGCACATTTTTGCCTTCTTCTTCGGCGCAGGCCTGGGCAAGGATTACCCCTGCCAGCCCTAATCCCTGGCCACCCGTGCCCCCCAGAAGTATCTTTATTGTTCCGTTCATTTCTCCGTCCTTCCTTTTTGTGCCTCAGTGATCACTTTCTCATACTTTTCCGTGAACTCCGGCGCATCCCTTTCCACCAGCACCCCTCTCGGCCACTTGCCTTTCAGTTCCTCGGCCGGGAGGCTCTTCGCCTTGGTGACCGGAATAGTGAAGTCTTTCTGGGCCTTCCACATGTGCGACGGCGACCCGAGCCTGTTTCTCTTTCCGAAGACGGTAGGACAGGGGGTCAGCACCTCTATCAGGGAAAAGCCTTTGTGCCGTATGCCCTTTTCTATCAGGTCTATCAGCTCCTTGATATAATAGACGGCGCCCCTTGCCACGTACGTTGCCCCGGCGGCCTCCGCAACACGGCATAGGTCGAGGGGGGCCTCTATGTTCCCGTAAAGGGTCGTCGACGTGAGGGCGTCGAGAGGGGTTGTCGGCCCCACCTGCCCGCCTGTCATGCCATAGTTATAGTTGTTGTAGACAATCGCGGTCAGGTCGATGTTGCGCCTGCACGCATGGAGGAAGTGGTTCCCCCCGATGGCAGCGCAGTCCCCGTCGCCCATCGTCACCACGACCGTCAGCTCCGGATTCGCCAGCTTGACGCCGGTCGCACTCGGCAAGGCCCGGCCATGGGCTGACTGGAGGGCAGTGAAGGTCGTATACCAATGGGCCACGCTCGAACATCCTATGCCCGCCGTGTGGATCACCTTATCACCATCCAGGCCAAGCCTGTCGATCGCCCTCACCATGGCCATCGCCACAGTGCCGTTTCCGCAACCGGGACACCACATCGTGGGGAACTGATGTGTATAAAAATACTTGTTTACAAGAGAAGAAAGGGAAGCGTTCTTAGACAACGTTCTGTACCTCCACTATTTTCCGGAGTATTTCCGATGACGAGAAAACTTCTCCGAGCCTCGCGAGGGAAAAGACCTCGGCCTTTCCTCTGCACGCCGCTTCCCTCACCGGATGGACATACTGTCCCATGTTCATTTCGGGGACGATGATCGCCTTTGCCTTTTCCGAAACCACCCTGACCTCGTCTTCGGGAAAGGGCCACAGGACCAGGGGTCTGAAGAAACCGGCCTTTATGCCGCTGTCCCTCGCCTTCAGGACAGCCCCTCGCGCGGCGATTGCCGTGCAGCCGAAGGCGAGGACCACTATCTCCGCGTCATCGAGGAATTCGCCCCGCACTTCTATGATCTCATGCTTATTCTTTTCGATCTTGTTGGTGAGCCTCTCGACCAGCGCCTTCGATACGGCAAAGTCGCTGGTCGCCTGGAAGCTGTCCTCGTTGTGGGCGCTGCTGTTCGCGTACCAGTGGTAGGGCGAGCCGAATTTCGCCATGGGCGGCACCCCTTTTTCATTTCCCTTGTAGGGGTGATACTGGTCAACAGGCCCCTGAGGCTCGGACCGGTACGCTGTCTTGATGGTATCATACGGAGGAAGCGTCACGTTCTGCCGCATGTGACCCACCACCTGGTCGGCCAGAAGGATCACCGGCACCCTGAACCTCTCCGAGAGATCAACCGCCTTTATGGTGAAATCAAACATATCCTGGACCGAGGAAGGCGACAGTACGATAGTCGCGTAATCGCCGTGGGAACCGTACCGGGCCTGCATGACGTCACCCTGGGCCGGGGACGTGGCCATGCCGATGGAAGGACCGACCCGCTGCACGTTCACGAGCACAAGGGGGACCTCTACCATGCAGGCAAGCCCCAGGTTCTCCATCTTGAGGGAAAAGCCGGGCCCGCTGGTCGCGTCCATGGCCTTGACGCCCGTGAGCGCCGCCCCTATGGCCGCCGCAAGGCTCGCGATCTCGTCCTCCATCTGGATGAACTTCCCTCCCACCTGGGGGAGCCTGGCCGACATGATATTCGCAATCTCGTTAGACGGCGTGATCGGATAGCCGGCGTAAAACCTCACCCCGGCCGCAATCGCGCCCTCCGCACACGCCTCGTTCCCCTGCATCAGCTTTACTCTTCTTTCAGGTTCCATCAGTTATACCTCTATTATCTCCAGCGCGTAATCCGGACACCATAACTCACACATCCTGCATTTTGTGCACTTCTCGATGTTCACCGGCTCCGGACAGCCGTCAGGCCCCGTTACGTAAACCTGGAGCGGACAAAGGTCAACGCACAACCCGCACCTTTTACATCTGTCGATATTAACTTGAATTTGACTCATTGCATCAGCTCCATTCTCTTTTTCACCATCGCAATCCGTCGATAGTTTTTTATATATCGTATACGATATATGATGTCAAGAAAAAAGAGAGGACCTTTAGTGTTGCCGGAATGATGCAGGAAAAGGTGTGCCTTGATGGCGAAACTGGGATGAATTCCGGAGAGTTCCTAAAAGGGAATCGATTGTGCCGTGAGCTCTACCGCTGCCAGAGGATCAGGGCTAGTTCGAGGGGCACGGAGAGGCCGGGGCGGTTCGGAATGATGCGCGGCGTGAAATCGCCCGGGGGCCGGGCGGACGGAACCTGCGACGTATAAATATGGCTGTTTGCGCCGTTCGCCGTCTTCTCTCCCATAGCCATCTTTTGTCTGAACGGCGCCTCCCCGGGCAAAAGATTCTCCGCATAAAGCTCGACGGTAACGGAAGCAGGGTTGACCGCGCCCAGGTCGACCTCTACGCGAAAGCGGTGCTCTCCGCCGGCGGTTTCAACGTGCGTTCCTAAGAACTGCATGGACGGCCAGTCCTTCTCCAGGGATTGCCGCCACCTCACCATCTCCGCCCCTGCCGATCCATTGTCCGCCCTTCGTTCATCATAGGCGATAGCCGCAGGAACATACCAGTTTCGGGTGTATTCTCTCACCGCCCGGTTTGCGGAGAAGCTGGCAGTAAGCCGGGCCATGCTTTTTCGTATCCTCGCGACCCATTGAGCCGGAATGCCGTGCGCATCCCGCTGGTAGAACTGCGGGATCACGTCATTTTCAAGGAGCGTGTACAGAGCCCCGGCCTCTGCCGCATCCCAGGCGGGATCATCGTCGTGTTCGCGTCCGTCTCCGATAGCCCAGCCGACCTCCGGAGAATAGGCTTCCGCCCACCAGCCGTCGAGTTCCGAGAGGTTAAGGCCGCCGTTTGCCAGGACTTTCATTCCGCTCGTGCCGCACGCTTCCCAGGGCCTGCGAGGCGTATTGATCCACACATCCACGCCTCCCACAAGCTGCTCGGTGAGCAGCATGTCGTAGTCGCTCAAAAAAACAGCCCGGCCGCGCACATCGGCGCGCTTCGTGAAGCTGACCCACTGGCGTATCATGTCCTGCCCTTCCCGGTCTGCGGGATGCGCCTTCCCCGCCAGGATCAATTGGACCGGGCAATCACGGCCGGCCAGGATACGGACAAGCCGTTCGGGATCATGAAGCAGCAGCGTTGGACGCTTGTACGCCACAAAACGCCTCGCAAAGCCGAGGGTCAGTGCATCGGGGTCGAGAATGGTCCCGGCCTTTTTCTCCCCATCCGGCACCTGGCCGAGGGTCGCCATTTGTCGCGCATATCGTGCCCGCGCCTGTTCGACGAGGGTCCGGCGCGCAGCCTGACGCATGGACCAGATCTCCTCATCCGGCACCTGGCCGATCGCTTTTTCCAGGGCATCCGTCTCGTCGAGCCATCGACCCTTGCCGCAATACATTGTCCATAGAGAATCTGCTTTCTTGGAATCCCATGTAGGCACGTGAATGCCGTTCGTGACGTGTCCGACGGGCACCTCGTCTTCCGGCCATCTCGGAAAGAGCGGTTGAAAGATGCACCGGCTCACCTTGCCGTGCAGACGGCTCACCCCGTTGACAGAGCCGCTTCCACGGATGGCGAGGTATGCCACATTGAAAGCCTCCTCGTCATCGTCGGCATTTTTCCGGCCGAGCGCCATGAGATCGCGAAAGCTGATGCCGAGCCGGTTCTCTGCGAATCGGGACAGATATCGCCGCATGAGATCCGGCGAGAAACGGTCAAAGCCGGCAGCCACGGGCGTGTGGGTCGTAAAAATATTTCCTGCCCTCGTGACCTGAAGGGCCGCATCAAAGGGATACCCGGTAGCTTCCATAAAATCAGCCGCACGCTCGAGTACGGCAAAGGCGGTATGGCCCTCGTTCAGGTGACACACCTTCACCTCCAGCCCAAGCAGGCGCAGAAGCCGCCAGCCGCCCACTCCTAATACGAGTTCCTGGGCGAGGCGAACATCGGGCCCCCCGCCGTACAACTGGCTCGTCACGCCTCTGATAATGGGCGGATTGGCAGGATCGTTCGTATCGAGGAGGTACAATTTTACCCTTCCGATTTGTGCCTGCCATGCCCGAATCCACACTTTGTACGAAGGCAGCTGGATCGTCACGCGCACCCATTCGCCGTCCTCATTTCTTGCGGGCGTGATTTGCAGTTGGCCGGGGTCGTTAAAAGGGTACACGGCCGATTGCGACCCATCCTGCGCGATGATTTGACGGAAGTATCCCTGCTGATAGAGGAGGCCGATACCGACGACGGGTATACCGAGATCCGAACATGCTTTTAATTGATCCCCTGCCACGTTGCCGAGACCGCCCGAATAAATGGGCAGGGCTTCACCGAGCATGAATTCCATGCTGAAGTACGCGACGGCGCCCAGCTTCGTATCGCTGCATGCCTTTTGAAACCATCTGTCCGCGGTGCGCGATTCCCTCAGTGCCCCCGCGAGCGTTTCCACACGGGAGCGAAAGGCGGGATCAGAGGAGAGATGCTCCAGCTTGTCAGGTGCGGCGGTTTCCAGGATGACCCACGGGTTTCGCGTCAGGTCCCACAACTCGGGATCGAGGGGACGCCAGATGTCGTCGGCACCGTGGTCCCACGACCAGCGTAAGTCGAGCGCTATCTCGACCAGTTCGTTGAACCCGGCAAACCTGCGCGGCTCGTATGAAAATATGGCCTCCGTCATTTCACGCCTCCTTTTTGCGGCTTTTTGTCGAACAAGTACCGGCTGCCGCTGCCCGTCCGTGGTAACGCCTCCAAGTCATAGTCCATCAGATCGCCAATCCGATCAATGGCGATATCTGCCGGTGGATAAGACGCCACAATTGTGCGATCGGTCGCGTAATGTCCCTGCCTCACAAAGACCGTGGTCACCCGCTCATGCCACTGCTCTTTCATGGCTGCAAGAATACGGAGCTTATCATCCACCATAACATAATGGGCCGCAGGAAAGCGACTCTCTATCTCCCTCAACTCCGTTTCCTTATGGATATAGATGAGGACCTGCTCCGACACTGCGTCCCAGAGGCCCGATCGGAGGATCTTCCGGGGCTGAAAGACCACATCGCCGTCAGTCACGATGACGACCGTGCCTCGATCCCGTAGATACTTGATCACGTCGAGCGCGTGCGGGTAGAGCCGCTCGTGGAAAGGATAGTCCAAAAGGTACGATGCCACGCACAAAAGCCTGGGGTCGTGCATGTCCTCAAGACGATACCGCTGAAGTGCGCCCAGATAATCAGCGTAACCAAGCTCGGCGGTGAGCTGCGCAAAAATCTCCCAGTACCGCCGCGAGGCCTCGGGGCTGACGGACCGCCTGATCTCCGCGAGATAGTCGTTCTGGGCCGCATCGTTGTCGAGCAGCGTGTTATCTACATCGAGGAGAAAAACCGTGGGGAGAGGTCCCTCGTTTCCGCGACGCATGAAACACCCCTCAGAAGGGCCACGTCCAGTTGGTGGCTTCCGGCTTATCCAGGCCGTGTTCGTATGCGTAATTGATATTGTCGATCATCTGGTTTTTCAGCCACTCCTTGAAATGCGCCGCCGCAACCCTGAGGCGGGGCACCCGGTCGATCACGTCTATGGCGAGGCTGAAACGGTCGATTTGGTTCCTCATGGCCAGTTCCAGAGGCGTGTTGATGTTTCCATACTCCTTGTAGCCGCGCACATGGAGGTTATCGTGGTTCGTCCTGCGATACGCGAGCTTGTGGATCAGCCACGGGTAACCGTGAAAGTTGAAGATGATCGGCTTATCCAGGGTAAAGAGGCTGTCAAAGTCACGGTCGGAAAGCCCGTGGGAATGCTCGGTCGGCGGCTGCAGCTTGAAGAGGTCCACCACGTTGACGAAACGGACCCTGAGGTCGGGCAGGTGTTCGCGAAGCAGCGCCGTTGCGGCGAGGGCCTCCATTGTCGGCACGTCTCCCGCGCATGCCATGACCACCTCCGGCTCGCCGTCCTGGTCATTGCTGGCCCAGTCCCATATGCCGATGCCTTTGGAGCAGTGCTCAAGGGCCTGCTCCATGGTCAGGTACTGAAGATGGAGCTGTTTGTCCGCCACGATCACATTGACATAGTTGGTGCTGCGCAGGCAATGGTCCGCCACGGAAAGCAGGCAATTTGCATCGGGAGGCAGGTAAATACGGGCCACCCTGGCGCTCTTGTTGGTAACGATGTCCAGAAATCCGGGGTCCTGGTGGCTGAATCCGTTATGGTCCTGACGCCACACGGTGGAGGTGAGGAGGATGTTGAGCGAAGGGAGGGGCGCTCGCCAGGCAACCTCCAGGCACTTCTCCAGCCACTTGGCATGCTGGTTGAACATGGAATCGATTACATGAATGAACGCCTCATAGGAAGCAAACAAGCCGTGACGGCCGGTAAGCACGTACCCTTCAAGCCACCCCTCAAGGGTGTGTTCGCTCAGCAGTTCCATGACCCGGCCGTCGGGCGACAGGAAACCGCCGTCTGCATCCTCGGGTTTGATTTCGAGCATCCATGTTTTCGGCGTTGCCTCGTAGATCACGTTGAGGCGGTTCGATGCGGTCTCGTCCGGCCCGAAGACCCGGAAGGAAGCAGGATTGTCCCGCGCCACATCCCGGAGGAAGGCTCCCAGAACATGCGTATTCTCCGCAACGGTGTTCCCCGGCTTATCCACCTCTACCGCATAATGGCGGAAATCGGGCAGCCGGAGGGCCTTGCGCACAGCCCCGCCGTTGGTCATGGGGTTGGCGCTCAACCGCCGCGTCCCTGTGGGGGCCAGGTCCTTCAGCTCAGGAATAAAGGTGCCCCGGGAATCGAATAGCTCGTCCGGTTTGTAGCTGCGCATCCATTCCTCAAGCAACCCCAGATGTGCGGGATTCCCATGAACATCAAGGGGAACCTGGTGTGATCGCCAAAACCCTTCAACTTTGTGGCCGTCCACTTCCTTTGGACCGGTCCATCCCTTGGGCGTGCGCAACACGATCATGGGCCACCGGGAATAACCGGAAGAAGCGCCGGCGCGTGCCCCTTCCTGAATCGCCCTGATCTCCTTCAGGATCGTCTCAAGCGTCTCCGCCATCTGCTCGTGCATGGCGCGCGGATCATCGCCTTCCAGGAAATAGGGCGTGTAGCCGTAACCGAAGAAAAGGCTTTCCATTTCGTCGCGGCCCATCCGGCCGAATATGGTCGGATTGGCGATCTTGTAACCGTTCAGGTGGAGGACGGGAAGGACGGCGCCGTCCCTGGCCGGGTTGAGGAATTTGTTGGAGTGCCAGGCCGTCGCGAGCGCGCCCGTCTCGGCCTCGCCGTCGCCAACGGCCACGACAACGATGAGGTCCGGATTGTCGAAGGCAGCGCCGTAGCCGTGGGAAAGGCTGTAACCCAGCTCGCCGCCCTCGTGCATGGATCCGGGGGTCTCAGGCGTGCAGTGGCTGCCGATGCCGCCGGGGAAGGAAAATTGTCTGAAAAATCTCTTCATTCCTTCTTCGTCTTCGCTCTTATCCGGATAGATTTCGGAATAGGTTCCTTCCAGATAGGCA